>JAIKXO010000021.1 GCA_024684065.1 Lachnospiraceae bacterium | reverse complement strand
TCCAATACCCTGCCGCAGACCATAGTGCTCAATAAAAAAGGCGAGGTCATCTATAACGAGATCCGCTCCGTGACCCCCGAGATGCTGGATAAGCTTTATGTGCAGGCAGCAGAGGACTAAGGAGAACGGAGGCGGCAAATGAAGAAGACACTGCGGTTGTTTTTCGTATTATGCCTGCTTGGCATTACGTTTGCCATATACGGCTGCGTGGTCAGCACTGCTGTCAGTAAAACGGATTCCCGGTATGCGGAGACTTTTTCCTATAACGAGTACGCTCTCGACCGGGCCGGAATATCTCTTCATCTTGACCGGGTTGCAGAGGAAGGGGCAGAGCCTTATAAAAATATCCTGCTGGTCCATGGCGTCACATATTCTTCCCATGAATTTGACATCAACTATGAAGATTACAGCCTCGTACGCTTCCTTGCCGGTAACGGGTATGCCGTCTGGAGGCTTGATATTGCCGGTTATGGCCGGTCGGAGGAGGTTGAGGACGGATTCCTTCCGGATTCGGATTATGCGGCGGAAGATATCCATGCAGCAATAGAGAAAATATGTGAAGTCTCGGGACAGGATAAAATCGATGTCCTGGGCTGGAGCTGGGGGACCGTGACGGCAGGAAGGTGCGTGGCAAAGTATCCTGAACATGTCGAAAGGCTTGTGCTGTACGCGCCGATTTTAAGCGGTATCGGAGAATATGAAGTTACGGAGCCATTCCATCACAATACATGGGAGCATGCGGCAGACGATTTTCAGCGTACGGCGGAAGGAGAATTTGATTATTCCGTTACTGACCCGGTGGTAATTGAAATGTTCTGCTCAGGTTCGTGGCATTATGACGGTGAGTCAAGCCCGAACGGAGGGCGGCGTGACATCTGCGTGGATGAATCGGAAAAGCTGATCGTCCCGGAAGAGATCACGGTTCCCACACTGGTCATCTGCGGAGACAAAGATCCTTACCTGAATTATGCCCTGGTAAACACTGTTACGGATTACCTTCCGGAAGGATCCTCCCTTGAGATTATCGAAGGCGCATCGCACGTGGCATATATCGAAAAACCGTACCACAGGGATTTTCAAGAAAGGCTTAAGAGGTTCCTGGACGGTGGGTAAATTAATATCAATGAACCTGTACAGGGGCTGATGGATTAATGAAAGATCAGGGGGCATTTTATGGAAGGAAATGAGCGCAAGGGTATCATCCCGTTAAGCAGGATGGCGAATTCCGTCGGATCGGATATCTTTGAGGGAAATGACAGGGACCTGGTCTGGGACAGGGAGATAAGAGCTGACAGCGACAGTAATAATCCCGGTCACAAAAAAGACGGAGAGGATATGCCAAAAGAAATTCAGTTTATCTCATTTGAGGAGGCGAAAAAGTGATCTGCCGGGAAGATATGCTTGAGCTTACGAGACGGATGACACCGGAGCGGACGTGTTTTGACCGGGTGGCGGGAGCCTACATGACCGAAGACGGTGAGATCGATGATACGTTCAACATCCATTTCCTTAAGCTGTCAGGGTCAGAGATGAAAAGGAATCTGGAGCTTGCTAAGGCAATACCGTTTTCGAGGACAAATGATCAGCTTAAAGAATATAAGATTCCGGAAAGACTTAAGGAAAAAGACAGCATTTTTCAGCTTCTGGATGCAATCAGAGCCTGCGGGCTTAAGAACGATGCGCTGATGGAAGTCCTTTATGAACAGATCGCCGATGGCTTTCCGGCGGATTTTGAGTATGCTGTTTTTGTATTCCACGGAGTTTACGATATCCCGGTGAAGGCAAAGGACAGAGAATGGCTGGAGGGATCCGAGGAAATCTATGATTTCCTGATCTGCACAGTCAGTCCGATGAAAGCGGAATACGAACCGGACAAACCGGTGTTCGGCTTCCTTTATCCGGCGTTCTCGGACAGGAGCTCAGATGACGGCAGGATAGACATTTTTAATGCGGATACCGGGTCATTGGCAGAAGGGCTGATGTATAAACTTACCGGGCAGAGATGAAAGAAATAATGTCCTGGCCGGCTTTTGAAGACTGTATTAAGTTATAGTATACGCATAGCCTGGAAACGAATTATATTTTGAATTGTAAATACTTAATTCGTTTCCTGTTATATTTTGTCGGTTACTGTGCAAAGGCACCGATTTTGCCTGCAAAATCGGTGTGTGGCCGCTGCAGGCGACATATTTACTTACAGCAGGGAGGTTGCAGTCATGAAATACAGCATGGATACATAGAAGACACGGGGACGGTTCTTTTGTCTTATTTTGTGATAAGACAGAAGAACCGTCCCCGTGTCTTTCATACCATTCTTAGGACTGTTTATCTCATATGTTTCCTATTGCCAAAAGTATCCTGTTAATTGACAACTAAGCTATTTGGGGATATTATTTAAGTGGGAATACCCACAATGGAGGTGGCTGATATGGAAGCAATCGTTAAAGAATATGATGCAAAAATAGATGCAAAAAAAAGGATAACACTTAGAGGATCCTCTTATGAGTATTATCATGTGATCGAGTTCCCCAACGGGAGGATAGAACTTGAACCCAGGGTGCTGGTAGAGCCATTTGAAATATCTGAGGATACGCTACGCATGGTGGATGCCTCAATGGAAAATCTTAAGAAGGGAAAAGCATCGAAGCCTATAGATATCTCGAGCTTTGCAGAATAATTCATGTTTGAGATAAGAATGGGTATTCCGGAAATGCAGGAATTCTGGGACAATCTGAAGAAAAGAGTTGAAGATGGCTCAGCCAATAAGAATGAAGTGGCTCAATATAAAAAACTTGGAAGGGCCTTTTATCATCTTTCTATGGATCCGTTTTATCCCGGACTGAATACACATGAAATACCTGAGATGTCAAAGAGGTATGGGGAGAAGGTTTGGCAATCCTATCTGGAAAACAACAAACCTGCGGCAGGAAGGTTTTATTGGTCATATGGACCTCAAAAAAATGATATAACCATAACCGGTATTGAACCACACCCAAACACGAAATCTAACTCCTATAAAAAGATAAGGCTATCAGAAATGAAATAAGTATTTCACCGGAAATTCGGGAAAGTACTATGGAAGAAGATTTTAAGGATATTGAAGATGTGCTGATGGAGCTCGTGAAGGACAAGGTGGAGGAAAAGGTTAACAATGCTGAGGCGGCGAAGGAGCAGGAAACCACTATCAGTCATATAAAAAATATTATGAAGAATCTTAACCGTGTCTTGTTGCCCGTGTCTTGTGTGATAAGACAGAAGAACCGTCCCCGTGTCTTACCCGTGTCTTAGACAGATAATGGAGCAGCTGTCAATTTCCAAGCCGACATATTATAGATATAAGCGGCGTTTAAACTCACTGTTATGTACCTCTGATCAGATCCCTGATTTCCGGGAAGCCGCCGGAAACGGTGAACAGCAGAGCGCATACAGTCCGGTGGATTCATACCAAAAGCTGATCTGATGTCGGCGGGCGCTCAGGCCCGGTGTTTGCCACATTTGGAAAGAAACAGCATTTGGATAATTTCACAAAAAAAAGCAGTGAAATTTTGTGCAATATTTTTGTAATTTTGGGTGGGTAAAATTGGCTGCTGCTGCAACTAATAAGTGTAAAGGAGTTTTTATTACTGAAACAGGAGGAAAGTATGAGAAACAGACAGATGCTTAATAAATAATGATTATATACGAACCTCAGCAACTGATTGAAAAGGAGCCCAAACGCAGCACTCTACCAGGTGATCCAATACTGGTCGTTTACTCCACCTGCGGTTGAAGCGGTAGCAGAACTCATCCAAATACCTTTGGAGATAAGTTCCCTCTAATCCGTGGTATGCACCCTCTATATTGGCCTTGATGTTTGATATCATAACATGGAGCCATTTGAGCCTTCCGTTTTCATCCTTAGGATCATACTTCTGCATGTCAGTAGTATAGTCCTCTTGAAGAGAATTGTAGGACGCCAAGGCATCACTGTGTACTACAGAACCCTGTTCGATGTTCTCTATAGCGAAGGATTTTAAGGTTCTCCCTTTCGTGTCAGGTATTACCTTCATTTTTAGATATTGGGGAGCTCCAGTTTCGGTTAGTTGAAGCGCAACGCCAACTAATGTTTTGTTTTCGCTCCCACGACCACGTTTTCCTTTACGCTTGCCGCCAAA
>JAIKXO010000316.1 GCA_024684065.1 Lachnospiraceae bacterium | reverse complement strand
TCTGTCTATATCACTAAAGAACTTTTGCCGGCGCTTATCAACTCCCACAAAAGCGCCACCTTACTTAGTTCCGACCACTCCTTTGACACCTTTATCCTCAGCTCATTATCATTATCGATTGTTGCAAGACGAGCCTCGCAAGTCTCACAGTCCGGTCCGCAATATGCGATGTGATCGTTCACGATCATAACCCTCCATTAAGAAACAGGCAAAAAAAGCAGCCCCTCCGCGGGACTGCCTGACACAAAAAACGCTGTTATATTTATTTTCTTTGATTTACCAGTTCCATATCGTGATCGTCATCACATTATATTCTTCGTCCAATTTCCCGGTATAGTCCCATCCTCTTGAGTCCTTACAGCTAAATTCCCGCAGACCCTCATAATACTGGTAATCGGAATACGCATCTGTGTTGTACAGCATTGCATACCCTGCAAAATCAGCAGCTGAGGTATTGCCTATTTTTACTTCATATCCGAATGAATCCGGCAATACTAAGCCGGTGTTTGATTTTGGTCTGGGCATCGTATCGAAGGGTTCTGTCTCAGGCCACTTAATTTCTGAGAAGGATGCTATTTCCTGCTCCATGTCTTCAGCTCTCTTCTGTTCCATTCCCCTGTCAGAGTCCTCAGGATTTACAATAATTATCTCCATCGTATATTCATCATCATTATAGCCGGCGGCAAGCTGCCAGCCATCAGGATTGTAACCGGTATACCCGTTTTCCAGTTTCTGATAATCCTCTGTAAACCCGGAATTTCTGAATATGTCTATATATGATTCGTAGTCTGTTTTTAAAACATGTGCCACGACAAGGGACACCCCGTCGGAGCCCTCGTATTTGGTCTTACCGAAGAATCCGCTGACTCCCGTGACGTAGTCCCATGGAATGCCTGTCCCCCAGGTGTTATCAGAATATTCTTCTTCATCATTCCATTCTATCGGCTCTGCGGATCCTCCAAGCTTTTGGCTGCCGCCGTTGGCGGTGTTTGTAACTGTTTCTTCTGTTTCCGCGGTTATAGCCCCAAAAGCCTGCTCCTCCGTTTGAGAAGCTTCAGCAGAAGAATTAAGTTTACCTGATTGCGCCTTATATTCTCTTACCTCCCTTGAGAGATCCCGGTTTATGACCGCAAAGGGGATCAATAGCGCTAAAAGCAGTATGGTCATGAAAATGGTGAGCCAAAACCAGACATCTTTAAAGAACGGTTTTTTTATATAAACGATATCCGGTGCTTTTACTCTCGATTTAGTGACCCGGTCATCCCAATCAACGTATTCCTTTGCCATATTTCATTCCTCCCTTTACATGATTTTTTTCTGCTGCCGGTCTGAACACCCTGTATCCATAAGGTTCAAGAGTTGCTATCACATCCGGAGTAATATTAATTATCGGATCAGCCTCCCGCCTTTTAACAGTTGTAAAAGTTTGTCTTACGCTGCGTAATCATCCTGCGAGAATATGATATCAGCTTTAAAAAATAAAAATCCCCACCAAAACGGTGGGGAAATTCACTTTCCGTAAACTTTTTTATTCTGTTGTCAGCCGTTTAAGCCCATGCTCTGATGCACTTCACAAAATATGCGCATTCAGGACCGATTATGGATTCCTGCGTTTGCTCATTAGCGATCCGGAAGCGGATATTTAAAAAAAGCCTTCTCCATCTCATTTTTATTATTCAGATGTTATTGTACCTGACAGGATCAGGCAGGTGTCAGCTCTTCCCGTATCGTATGCACGGATTCCATCCCCGAGGAAAGTCTCCCCTTATGCTTTCAAGACCGCTTACCACGGAAGCAAGCCTTCCGAAATCCGCTCATTCCCTCCATCGGGGAGCAGATCCACAGCCCCGACTATGCCGTCGACCACAGTTTTCATGGCCTTTATCAGGGGAGTCTGTATGTTCAGCTTATATCTCCTTGCCATCCCTTCCTCGTCAAACTGTCCATATTTGAGCAGGGAATAGCTGCAGTGGGCGCCTTCCGGTGAATGATTTTTGTTCCTTATATAAACTGTCTCTCCTGCAATGGAATGTAACAGGATATTTGCTTATGTAAAGTAATCCCTAAACTTTTTTAAGGGGGTGACTGATTTTATATCTTCTGAGATTTGATTGTCTTTACAGAAAACACCCATATGATCAGGTGAAAACGATTTGCCAGTAACAAAACTATTCCGTAAAGCTTTCGGCCAGTTCATTGACTGATACCGGAACAACGATAAAATGCTATCGCTCACGATAGATACATATATAACACTGATCCGGATGTTAACTGCAGTGTTACAGTACCTTACTCCTCACGTCCTCGACTCCCTGAAATTCTCAGGCTCAGGCATTCTTCCCTGAAACACAGGCCAGAGCATCATGAGCGGGACAATAATCGTCTCTTTCCTCTTGCCGTACTCTCCGTTAAAAGTGAAAGCAACAGCTTCCTTTCTATTGAACAGGTTGTTTATCACAAACTGCACCGGCAACTCGGCCCACTTATCATCGCCTACTGCCTTCTGCGCCTTATCTTTAGTCGTATAAAAAGAGTATACCCTGCCTATATCGGTCTGCATATAGGACATACACGCGTTCATCAAGGCTCCTTTTCCAGCGGGCTTCATCTCGCATCGCACAACCATGTTAAAGCCCTTATTATACCCCTCGCGGATAAGAAAAATCAGGCTTGTCATCACATCCGCTGACTTCTGATCCTTTACCGCCCCATTCGGACACAGTTTGCTGAGCTTCAATACAAGCTCATCCATTCGCTCGTAGAACTCTTCATTAGACTTTACTGTATCCAACTCATCCTTTATTCCATTCA
>JAIKXO010000274.1 GCA_024684065.1 Lachnospiraceae bacterium | reverse complement strand
AAGCATGGGTGCAAAACACAGAACCGCGGCAGGAATGATGCAGAGATAAGAAACAAGCGAGACAAGATATTCCGGACCGCTTATCATAAAGACCTCCGTTTCTTCATATCACTGTGGATTTTGTAAAATATGTAGTTTTGCCATCTTTCCACTATAGCCTTCCTGTCGTTGATGCTCACAGGAAGACTTACATCTCCGTCCAGAACACATGTGAATTGCCGTGAATCTGCTATAGGGGCAAAATCCTTTATCTTGTCCATATTTACAAGGATCCCCCGGTTAATCTGGAGGAAGCGGCCATCACTGATCAGAATATCATAAACGGAGGAATAGGTCATTCTCGGGGAGTAGCTGTGATGCGCGGAATCAAGGATATCTACGTTGTGGTTGCTGCTCTTGACATAGACGATATCCTTGTAATAAACATGTTTTTCTTCCCTGCCTGCTGCAAAGCTGAGATAAGGAGAAGGATCCGCCAGTTCTTTAAATAGTTCATCCAAAAGCCGGTGAACAGAATCCTCAAGCGTTTCCTCGGCTTTATCAAGATACTGAAAAGCGTGCAGATCAAAGGCATCCTTCATATGATCTTTGCTGGAGGTCAGAAAAACAATGGAAGTCTCTTTGTCTTTATCCCTTATAAGCCTTGCGGCATCAATTCCTGACATGTTTTTCATATAAATATCAAGAAAAATAACGTAATAAGTATAGGGCTGATAACCGGAAAGCAGCTCCTCGCCGCTCTGAAAGCGGCTTATCTCCAGAGAAAGCCCGGTATCTTCAGCATAGCTTTCTATAATGCTGCAAAGGAATGATATTTCTGAAGTCTGGTCATCTACAACAGCTATTTTCATTATATATAACCCGTTATTTCCGATTCCTTACAAATCCGCCTGCGCGTTAAAAGTCATATAGCATCATAACATATGCGCCTTACATTTTCACGCTCTAAATTGCATTTTTGCGCCCAAACTATTGTAATATATTAAAAAACAGATAAAATACATTTTCGGCAGATATTTAGATGCACGAAAGTCATTTTTACGGTCTGTATTAATAAGGTCTTACAAGACAGGGAAACAGGAGGAAATTACTAGAATGAAAAAGAAATTACTGGCACTCGTACTTAGCATGACAATGGCAGGCGTAATGCTCGCAGGCTGTGGTGATGATGAAGAAAAAGCTCAGCCTGAAGCTGCTGTGGAAGAGACAGAGGAAGCACCGGCAGAAGAGCCTGCAGAAGAGCCTGCAGAAGAGCCTGCAGAAGAACCTGCGGAAGAAGCTGCAGAAGAGACAGAGGAAGCACCGGCAGAAGAGGCTGGCTATACCTTTTCTGATCTTCAGGACAATTACGCCGCTATGGTTGAGGCTTATAATGCGGTAGAAGCAGCTTATATGGATGAATCCATTGCACAGGATGATGATGTTGAAGCCCTTCTCAAGCAGGCTAAGGACGTTATAGACGAGATGGGCGAGCTTACAGAGGATCAGTTTGAGAGTGAAGAAGATCTGCTTTCAATGAACCAGGCTATCCTGGATATACTGGACGGCTTAGATGGTGTGCTTGATCTTATGTCTGAAGCACCCTCGGAAGTAACTGACGAGGATTTAAAGGCAGCGTTCCCCGTAGGTTATGCAGGAGCAGCGGATGACGGCTCAACGGTTATGTGGGCTCTTTCCGATACCACTTCCAAGGGCCTTTTCGTATCTATCAGTGAAGATGAGAGTGATGCGGTCACTATTTTCGGTGACGTGGTAAGAAACAGCGATGATACTATTACTCTTACAGATGATGAAAGCGGCGCTTCAATAACTCTCGGAATAGAGAATACTACTGATGATGAAGGAGATGAATGTGTCGTCCTTACATCTGACAACGGAGTATGCGTGCTTTATGAGGTACCTGGCGCAGATGTTATCGATGCTCTGCTCAGCTATGCGGATGCGGCTTAATATACCGTAACCGGGCCTCTTAATGTGACATTAATGATATGTATCGGGAGAAAAAGTTATGAGTAAAGCAGGAGCAATTTGTATCACTTTTTTCTTAGGCGGACTCGGCATTCACCGTTTCCTTACCGGAAAAGTCGGTACCGGTATCCTCTGGCTTTTAACAGGCGGAGTATTCGGAATCGGCTGGCTCTATGATTTAATCATGGTCTGCACGGGCAAATTTACCACAAAGGACGGTACGCCCTGGATCACAGAGTAAAATATAAAGGCCGGCAGTATAAATCTAAATCTGTTTATTAATCAAATAAAAAGGGTGCGAAGGGACGATCTGTCCCCTCGCACCCTTTTTCCTTGTTTGCGCGCCATGGCGCACTCTAACGGGTGAATAAGACAGGGGGACGGTTCTTCCGTCTTATCTGCTCATGGATAAGACGGAAGAACCGTCCCCCTGTCTTCCCCTGTCTTACCTGTCTTATTCAAAATACTGGTAATTCTGCCTTATATGTTCGCGCATTAGCTTTTCGGCGAGGACTTCATCCTTTTCCTTCATTGCGTCTAGTATTTTACGGTGATATCCCAGTGCGGGAGTATACTTCATTTTTTCGATAACAGAGACCATGGACTCCTTAAGGACCGTGCCGAGGATCTCGTAAGCCCTTATTATCATGGGGTTGCCGGTCAGATTGACTATTGTCATATGATATTTCAGGTCTTGCTGGGAAAAAGCCCTGCTGTTATCCTCTTCTGAGGCTTTTTTCATCCTCTTAAACAGTTCCTCAAGTCTGTTAAGGCTCTTCTCATCCGCAAGGGGCGTAGCGATACGCACGCTTTCAGATTCGATCATCTCACGGAACTGGAACACATGCATCTGGGAAGGCTTCCCTATATACATAAGGGGGATGAGCTCATTGAGGGAATCTCCCGGATTGAGCTCTTTAACGTAAGAGCCTGAGCCGGTACGGGTCTCGATCAGCCCGAGAGCCTTAAGCTTTTGCATCGACTGGCGTATTGTCATACGGCTCACCCCAAAGGTAGCCGAAAGCTCATTCTCCGAAGGAAGCTTGTCTCCCGCCTTCCAGGTGCCGTCTATCAAAAGCTCCTGCATCTGTTCAAATACCTGCTCCACTGCATTGATCTTCTGTATCGGATGAATCTTCATAACTGCCTTTCCGGACTGCGCCTGACGTAATATCCTCTCTGATATCTGGATAACAAATATTCCGGAAACACTGATTAAAGCGTTTCCCGCGCCGGATTTTCGGCACGAAGTGCCAATTTCCGCTGAAAATCCGTGCGCATCCTGCGGAGCATCTAAGGAAAAACTGATTTAATCAGTTTTTCCTTAGATAATTGCATCTATTATATTCACAAATCCCCTGTCTGTCAAAAGGATATTTACAGCCCGACCGTCAATAATGGATTTACGCAGCAAATCCTGTCACCTTGTGCAAATTGTACAAAATTTCCCGGTAAAACATAGTTGATAATGACTAATTGACAAACTCCATAAAAGGGAGTTAGAATGTGATTAACTTGTAATACAGCTTACAGCACACAGCTTACAGCTAGCCCGTAAAACAGCCTTAATGACTTAAACGGATAAGCATAAGCGATCGGAGGAGAAAATCATGGCATATAGCGAAGAAACCATAAGATCATTGGAGGAGATGGGGAAGACGTTAAGGCGCGACTGCATAAAGTGCATCGGGGTCGGTGTTGCCGGACATGTCGGCGGGAGCTGCTCAAGCGCTGATATAATGGCTGCTCTCTATTTCCATAAGCTGAAGGTCGACCCGAAGGACCCTGAATGGGAAGGAAGAGACTACTTCCTGCTCTCAAAGGGGCATGTGGCGATACTCCAGTACGCCGCCCTGGCGGAGAAAGGGTTTTTCCCCGTGGAAGATCTGCCCCGCTGCAAGGAGGTGGGCTTCTACCTTCAGGGTCATCCGCACTTAGGTACCCCCGGCATAGAGGCAGGCACCGGTTCGCTTGGACAGGGGCTTTCCCTTGGATCAGGCATAGCGATAGCTCTTAAGTTAGACGGAAAGGAAAACAGGGTATACGTTCTCGTAGGCGACGGCGAGATGGACGAAGGCCAGATATGGGAAGCAGCAATGTCCTCGGGCGCAAAGAAGCTTAACAATCTCTGCGCGATAATAGACAATAACGGCTTCCAGGCCACAGGCAAAATAGCCGACAGGCTCCCGAACGAGCATATAGCGGATAAATGGAAGGCTTTCGGCTGGAATGTCATAGAGATAGACGGTCATAACATGGAAGAGATCCTTACCGCCCTTGATGAAGCGGAAAAATGCACTGACAGGCCTACCGCCATAGTGGCTCATACCGTAAAAGGAAAGGGAATAAGCTTCGCGGAGAACCAGGCAGGGTATCATAACAGGGCGCTGACGCAGGAAGAATACGACATAGCTCTTAAGGAACTCTCATAGTAAACCGAAACCTTACATTATATAAAAGGAGACAGGAATCATGGCTGAAACAAATCAGAGAAATGCATACGGCCGGACGCTCGTGGAGCTCTGCCACGAGAATAAGGACATCGTGGTGCTGGACGCGGACCTTGCAGGATCCACCATGGGTAAGATGGTAGAGACGGAGCCGGGTCTTGAAGGAAGGCACATAGAGATGGGCATAGCGGAGGCGAACATGGCCTCGACGGCAGGCGGTTTAGCAAGGGCAGGGAAGATCCCGTTTATCAGTTCCTTCGCGGTATTCGCCGGAGGAAGAGCTTACGACCAGATAAGGCAGACCATATCCATCGGCGAGCTGAACGTAAAGATCTGCGGATCCTCGGCAGGATGTTCCGATTTCGGAGACGGAGCGACACATCAGTCTATAGATGACATAGCTTATATGAGGGTTATCCCTAACATGAGTGTTTTTGTTCCCGCTGACGCTAACGAGACCGAAGCGGCCGTAAGGTACATGGCCTCCCATAAGGGACCGATGTACTTAAGGGTAAACAGGAATCCCTATGATAATGTTACCCCCGAGGGAGCGGAATTCAAACCCGGAAAACCTACGGTATTAAGGGAAGGTACGGATGTTGCGGTATTTGCCTGCGGCGTTATGGTACCGAAGGCTTTGGAAGCCGCAGAGGCTCTCAAAGATGAGATTTCCGTAAAGGTTGTGAACGTGAGCTCTATAAAGCCTCTTGACAGGGACTGTGTCACAGAGATAGCAAAGAGTGTGAAGAGCGGATGCGTTACCGCAGAGGAGCACAGCATTGTCGGCGGTCTTGGCGGAGCCATAGCGGAGGCCTTAAGGCTTGAAAGGATCCCCATAGAATTTGTCGGAGTAAATGACAGGTTCGGGGCTTCGGCTCACAGTTACAAGGATATCCTTGAATATCTGGGACTCACTTCCGAACATATAGCGGAAGCTGTTAAGAAGATCAACTCACTGGCGTAGCGGATATATAAGGAAATAGTTAATTAGAAAGGAGAAATTCTGTAATGAAAGTAGGATTTGTAGGACTTGGGATCATGGGAAGGCCCATGTGCAAGAACCTTCTGAAGGCAGGTTATGAGGTGACGGCGTTTGATCCGTTTGCAAAAGAGGCGCTTGATGATGTTGTTTCCTGCGGCGCGAAAAGAGGCGAAAGCAATGCCGACGTGGCTTCAAAGAGCGATGTGGTCATAACCATGGTGCCTAATTCTCCCCACGTAAGGGAGGCAGTTTTCGGAGCAGGCGGCATCGCCGAGGGAGCGAAGGCAGGGCTTGACATTATCGACATGAGCTCAATAGCTCCTCTTCAGTCTAAGGATATCGCCGAGAAGTGCGCTGAAAAGGGCATCAATATGATGGATGCGCCTGTTTCCGGCGGAGAGCCGAAAGCCATAGACGGTACGCTTTCCATCATGTGCGGAGGCCCGAAGGCTCTGTTTGACAAATATTATGACCTTTTAGGCGTTATGGGTGCTTCAGTAGTGCACTGCGGAGACGTGAACGGCGCCGGAAACACGACAAAGCTTGCCAACCAGGTCATCGTTGCCGTAAATATCGCGGCCTGCGCGGAGGCTTTTGAGCTTGCCACCATGGCGGGCGTTGATCCCGAAAAGGTATTTGCGGCCATAAGGGGAGGCCTTGCCGGCTCGACCGTAATGGATGCAAAGGTTCCGATGATGCTCGACGGAAACTTCAAACCCGGCTTCCGTATTGACCTTCATATAAAGGATCTGAACAATGCTCTTGATACCGGTCATGGAGTAGGAACTCCGATGATCCTTACGAGCGCGGTCCAGGAGATGCTTCAGTGGCTCCACAACAACGGAGCGGGGAGCGATGACCATAGCGCCATTCTTAAGTATTACGAGAAGATCAGCGGTGTCGAGATGAGGAAGATAGACAAATAGCAGATCTAAGCAAATGAACCCTGCACCGAAAGGTGAGGAGATAGACAATGCATTTATGTTAATATGATTAAGGAGGATGACATGAGAAAGAAATTACTTGCAACCTTACTGACAGCAGCAATGGCTGCTTCCCTTCTTACAGGCTGCGCCGGAATGGTTACGGAGTCTGCTGTCCCCGATGAGACCACAGAGGCACCCGCAGATGATGCAGAGGCTCCTGAGGCCGATACAGCCGAAGCTCCCGCAGAAGGGGCTCTTACGGTAGGCTTCAGCCAGTATGCTTCCTATAATAACTGGCGTGTTACCAATACGGATGATATCAACCGCGCTCTTAAAGAGCAGGGCTGGAATGTTATTTTCGCAGATGCTAACGACGACACGGCTCAGCAGATCTCAGACCTTGAGGATATGATCGCCCAGAAGCCTGATTATCTGGTAATCGGTCCCCGTGAGCAGGAAGGCTATGAGAACGTACTTGAAGAAGCAAAGGATGCCGGCATAACCGTTGTCCTTTATGACCGCCTTGCGGACGGTCCCTATGATGTCCTTATCCAGGGCGATTACATCATGGAAGGTGAGAACGTAGGACAGGCTGTTGTTGATACCTTCGGAACAGATGATCCCATCAATATCGTGGAGCTTACCGGAACCCCCGGTGCCGACGTTACGGCACAGCGTGCGGAAGGCTTCAGAAACATCATCGATCAGTATGATAACTACAATATCTTAGCTTCACAGGTTGGTAATTTCTCCCGTACAGAGTCACAGACCGCTATGGAGAACCTTATCCAGAGCTACGGCGATGAGATCGATGTAGTTTATGCTCATTCCGATGACAACGGTATCGGCGCGATCAACGCCATCAAGGCAGCAGGCCTTACACCCGGCGAGGATATCAAGGTATTCGGTGTTGACGGAACTACTGACGGCCTTCAGGCTATAATCGACGGTGAGATGACCGCAACATATCTCTGCAATCCTTTCTACGGTGATGCGATCGTTGAGCTCATCAACAAGCTTGAAGCAGGCGAGACCTTTGATGACAGGGTCGTCCTTCAGGGCAAGCTCTACAACATCGACAATGCCCAGGCTTCACTTGATGCCGGCGAGGGCTTCTAAGCATAAATTCAGTTAAATTGAAGCTTTATAGAAAATCAGGTAGGAGGAGCTCTATGCTCCTCCTGCGTTTAAAGAGGAAATGATTCGAATGATCCGGTCTGTAAACAGCCCGGGCTTATTCGACATTTGCCAAGGCAAATGCCGAATTGGTTCGGTATAAACTAAAGTTTATACCAAAGCACACGATTTGCTGCGCAAATCGGTGCAGTAATGATCTGACCTTAAGATACAGAAATGATAGGGAAAAGATATGGAAAATAACCTTCTTCTTGAAATTAAGCAGCTTGATAAAATGTTCACGGGCGTGCATGCCCTCGATCATGTTGATTTTTCCGTCAGAAGGGGCGAGATACACGCCCTGATGGGGGAAAACGGAGCCGGGAAGTCGACCCTTATAAAGGTTTTGACGGGGCTTTATTCAAAGGATTCCGGGGAGATAATCTTTGACGGGCAGGAGCGCAACTTCCATACTCCGCAGGATTCCCAGAATGCCGGCATAAGCACTATCTATCAGGAGATAAACCTTATCCCTCATCTGTCCGTCGCCGAGAATATATTTATCGGCAGGGAGCCGCGTAATGTCTTCGGAATAGACTGGAAGGCCGTGCGCAGACAGGCAAGGCAGCTTCTTCTCGATAACGGGATCGACATAGATGTTGATAAGGACCTTGCAACCTATTCTACTGCCATACAGCAGATGGTCGCGATAACCAGGGCGATCTCCCAGAACGCTAAGCTCCTTATAATGGATGAACCTACCTCCTCCCTTGCGGACGATGAGATAAAGGTGATGTTTGAGAAAATGCGGGATCTCGTGGCAAAGGGGATCTCCATAATCTTCATAAGCCACAAGCTTGACGAGGTATATACGATATGCGACAGGGCTACTATCCTTAAGGACGGAAAGCTGGTAGGGAGCTATGACATCGACAAGATCTCAAGGCTTGAGATGGTCTCTAAGATGATCGGAAGGGACGCGAGCAACGTTCTTAAGCGTTCCGTCGGAGAATATGAAGGCAAAGAGGGCGAGATACCTTTAGTGCATACAAAGGATATTGATAACAGGGTCAAGCTCCACGGGATATCGATAGACATAAGGCCGGGAGAGATCGTAGGTATTGCAGGTCTTCTCGGTGCCGGTAAATCCGAGTTTGCCAAGGTGGTGTTCGGATGTGACAATACCTATACCGGGGAGTTCGAGGTTGAAGGAAAGCCCATACGGTTAAAGACCCCCAACGGAGCGATAGACATAGGCTTTGCTTACTGTTCGGAAGACAGGAAGGTCGAAGGCATCTTCCCCCATATGTCAGTAAAGGAGAATATGACTATAACGGCGCTCCCGAGGATATCGAAGTTCGGTGTGGTCAACAGACGCAAACAGAACGAGATCGTTGACGAATATATAAAATCGATCCGTATAAAGACCCCGAGCCCGGACCAGCTTATCTGCAACCTTTCCGGAGGAAACCAGCAGAAGGCTCTTCTCGGCCGCTGGCTTTCCATGGGGCCCAAGCTCATAATCCTTGATGAGCCCACGAGAGGGATCGATGTAGGAGCGAAGGCGGAGATCGAAAACCTGATAAAGCAGTTCTCCGAGAACGGGATAAGCGTTCTCTATATTTCTTCGGAGCTTGAAGAGCTTATAAGGAACTGTTATCGGGTGGTCGTCATACGGGATGGGAAAAATGCCGCGGAGCTTAGCGGAGAGGAGATCACGGAGGCGAGCATCATGAATCATATTGCAAAGAATGTCAGGGAAACGGAGGAGGTGGCTCATGGCTGAAGCAAAGCAAAGGATCCAGACTAATATGCCCGGGTTTAACAAGCATTTGAAGAAGTTCGGAGCGTTGTACGCTTTTCTGCTCCTGATCATCGTGAATGCGATATCTAACAAGAACTTTCTTGCAATAAATACAATGTGGAACCTGCTGATCCAGGCCTTCCCCATCATAATAACCTCAATGGGCATGCTCTTTGTTATTTCATGCGGCGGCATAGATGTTTCCGTCGGTTCGGTAATGGCGGTTGCCGGGGCAATGAATGCGGTCATCATGAACGGGATATATCCGATATTTCCAAAGAGCATTTTCTTAGGTATCGTAATGGCTCTTGCGGTATCGCTTCTGTTCGGCTTTTTTAACGGATTTATGATATCTGTCTTTAAGATGCAGCCGATCATAGTCACGCTGACGACTTATATTATCGCCAGAGGCCTTACCCAGCTTATCGCAAACGGAAAGATACTGTCGTTTTCAAATACTCCGTTCAACGCGGTTGGAATCTTAAGGCTTCCGGGCAATGTTCCGATCCAGTTCCTCATAGAGATCCTGTTTGTGGCGGTGACTGCCTTTATCATAAAGCGGACGGTGTTCGGCTATCAGGTACAGGCAATAGGCGAGAATCCTCAGGCCGCATGGCTCTGCGGGATCAAGACGACGAAGGTACAGATACTGGTTTATATGATAAGTGCCTTTATTGCTGCTATTGCAGGACTTCTTGTATCCTCAAGGACAAGCGCGGCTGATCCGACAAACCTCGGTGCCCTTGCCGAGATGGATGCCATCGCCGCAGTCGCCATAGGCGGAACCTCAATGTCCGGCGGCAAATCAAGGATCCTTACTACCGTGATAAGCGCGATGATAATCCAGCTCATTACGATCACCATAAACATGAATAATATCCACTATGCTTATGCCCGGATCATGA
The DNA here is from genome assembly GCA_024684065.1 of Lachnospiraceae bacterium. The sequence goes on along the minus strand of JAIKXO010000274.1, from coordinate 15,332 downwards.
AGGGACTCATAATAATCATAGCGGTATTCATCCAGCAGGAAAAGAAGCGGTAAGGGAGGGCAGACGACATGACAAACATTAAAAAGTTTTTCTCAAAACAAAGCGCTCTCACCGCACTCATCGTGCTTTTTATCATAGCGGCCCTGCGCTATCCTGTTTTCCACAGCTGGACGAACATATATAATCTGCTCAGGCAGAATTCGATGATAGGCCTTATCGCGGTGGCCATGACCATGGTCGTCCTGACGGGCGGGATAGACCTTTCGGTAGGTGCGGTCTGCTCCATGACCTCGGTCATAGCGGCGTATTTAAGCTTCACGGAAAATCCTTTCATAATCCTTTTGCTTCCCCTTCTTATCGGAACGCTTTTCGGATTCATGAACGGCTGTGTGATCTCGAAGATGCGGGTCGCCCCGATAATCTCATCCCTTGGCTTCCAGCTCATCGCAAGGGGTATATCCCTTGTAATGACCAGCGGCGAGACAATGCATATTTCGGGAACGCCGAAGAAGTGGCTTCCCAGGATAGCAAAGCTGGCCATATTCAACCTGCCGCTCATTTTCCTTATCTTCCTCATTTTTGCCCTGATCTTTATTTATATACTTAAGTTCAGGAAGTTCGGACGCCAGATCTACGCGGTAGGCGGTAACGAGGCGGCGGCCCAGATGATGGGAATAAGGGTTGACCGGATAAAGATAGCGGTATACACGATCTCGGGGTTTGCATCCGCACTGGCGGGGCTCATTCTGGTATCGAGGGCCGGTACGGGACAGCCTGTTGCCTGTGACGGCTGGGAGATGGACGCGATCGCGTCGGTCGCGATCGGCGGAACTTCTCTCGCGGGAGGCTCCGGCAAGATCGAGACCACTATCTACGGCGTGTTTATCCTGGCTATAATCGGGAATATGATCAACCTCCAGGGCGACATCAATTCCTGGTGGCAGCAGATAGTTACCGGACTGCTTCTCATCATAGTGCTGATGCTTCAGATCATCCCATCGTTTAAGAAGAGCCGGGTTTAGGATCAGGTCTGAAAAACAGCCCGGACTTATTCGACATTTGCTAAAGTAAATGCCGGATTTAATCGGCATAAACTGAGAAGTTTATACCTAAGCATACGATTTGCAGTAAGGAGACTGATGATATGAATATTCATGATGTTGTTACGGACAATCCTCTCCTTGCCATATTGAGGAATGTCCCCTTTGAAAAAACAATTCCCTATGCGGAGGCTATAGTAAATGGCGGAGTTAAATTCTTTGAGGTTGCCATGAACTCGCCCTCTGCCTGTGAGCAGATAAAGATGCTCAGGGAGCATTTTTCGGAAGATGTATATATCGGCGCGGGTACGGCGGTAACCCTTAAGAAGGCGGAGGACGCGGTCAGCGCGGGAGCGCAGTTCCTTCTGACTCCTTCCACTGACAGTGAAGTGGTTCTTTACTGCGAGGAAAAGGGGATACCCATGATGCCTGGCGTTATGACGCCCACCGATGTGAGCTTCTGCGTCAAGCACGGGTTTACGACACTTAAGCTCTTCCCCGCGGGGGATCTTCCCTCCGGATATATAAAAAGCCTTAAGGGACCCTTTGACGGTACGGAGTATGTTGCCATAGGAGGAGTGAACCCGGATAATATCGGAAGCTTCTTTAAGAACGGGTTCGTCGGAGTAGGCTTAAGCAGTGCGATCCTTCCGAAGCAGTATGTAAATGAGGATCGCTGGGAGGAAGGCTCGGCTTACGTTGCGGGTCTCTTAAAACGGATCAATGAGGCGAAGCCATGAAGATAAAAGAGGTCAATACATATTTTGTCCGTCCGAGATGGGGTTTTGTCGAGATAATGACTGACGAGGGCTATGACGGCTGGGGCGAGGCAGTGCTTGAAGGTCATTGCGACGCCGTGCTTGCCTGTGTGCAGGAATATAAGCCTTATCTTATCGGAGCGGATCCCGGACGGATAGAGGATATTTCGGAGACAATATACAGAGCCGGCTTTTACCGGGGCGGAGGCGTATTAATGAGCGCCCTTTCAGGCATTGATCAGGCTCTCTGGGATATAAAGGGCAAGGTTTTCGGAGTTCCTGCCTATGAACTTATGGGCGGGGCGGTCAGGGACCGCATGAAGGTATATTCCTGGATAGGGGGAGACCGTCCCTCAGATGTGGGTTCTGCCGCAAAGGAAAGGATGGATTCGGGGTTTTCTGCCGTAAAGATGAATGCGACGGAAGAGCTTCAGATGATAGACAGCTATGACAAGATCGATGCCGTACTTGAACGTGTGGCGGCGATTCGGGAGGCCTGCGGGAAATACTTTGGAATAGCCATTGATTTCCACGGCAGGGTGCACAGGCCTATGGCAAAGGTGTTAGCAAAAAAGCTCGAAGAATTTGATCCGATGTTCATAGAGGAGCCGGTGCTTTGCGAGAACATGGAGGCTTTTAAGGAGATCGCTTCCGTCTGTAATATACCGATAGCCACGGGAGAACGGTTGTTTACGAAATATGATTTCAAGCGGCTGTTACAGGCAGGCGGCGTGGATATAATCCAGCCTGACCTTTCCCATGCGGGCGGGCTGACAGAGGTTAAAAAGATAGCGGCAATGGCCGAGGCCTATGATGTGGCTTTAGCGCCCCATTGTCCTTTAGGGCCGATAGCGCTTTCTGCCTGCCTTAATATAGACGCGACCTGTTATAATGCCGTGATACAGGAGCAGAGCATAGGCATCCATTACAATGTCGGAAAGAGTGTTCTGGATTATGCCCTGAATAAGGAGGATTTCAAATTTGAGGACGGCTTTGTGAAGCTGCCTGTAAAGCCCGGGCTCGGCGTAGAAGTCAATAAAGAGCTTGTAATGGAAGAAAACAGGACTCCGCACCAGTGGAAGAATCCGGTATGGAGACATAAGGACGGATCGGTGGCGGAGTGGTGAACCCGGCTCTGTTGGTTTACATAATATTCAAAACAGGTATGTCGTATGATTCAGGCGTTATAAGCATATGACACACATAAATTTCAGGGGCAAATCCCCTTTTAACAGTGACAGGAGGATATAATAATGAAAGCATTGGTTTATGAAGGACCTAATAAGCTTAATTATACGGATGTTCCGGAGGTTTCTCCCGTGTCCGGAGAGGTTAAGCTTCGGATCAAAGCCTGCGGTATCTGCGGATCCGATGTGGCCGGATACCAGGGGCTGACCGGCAGGCGTATCGAGCCCATGATAATGGGACATGAGTTCTGCGGCGAGGTCGTGGAGTGCGCAGAGGGAGTAAAGAATCTTAAGCCCGGAGATCTTGTGGCCGTCTATCCCGTGAATTTCTGCGGAGAATGCGAGATGTGCAAAAAGGGTGACGTTCACCTTTGCCTTAACAAGCGTTCTTACGGTGTGCTGGCCGAAAACGGAGCCTTTGCCGAATATCTCTGCGTTCCGGAGAAATGCTGTTTCCCTGTTGCAGAGGGTGTCTCTCCCGTGATCGGTTCCCTTATGGAGCCTCTTGCGGTTGCCTACAGGGGAGTAGGGCATCTTGGGGATCTTAAGGGCAAGAGCGTATTTCTTGCGGGTACCGGAACGATCGGTCTCCTTGCAATGGTATGCGCGAAGATAAAGGGAGCGGAAAAGATTTTTGTTTCCGATATGGATGATGACAGGTTGAAGGTAGCAAAGAGCCTTGGAGCGGATGTCATCATAAATCCCGGTAAAAACGATCCGAAGGAGGTCGTGCTTGAACATACGGACGGCATGGGCGTTGACTGTGCCATAGAAGCGGTAGGGATCGCGCCTACCGTACAGCAGGTAATGTCGGTGTTACGCTTCAGCGGTAAAGCCGTCTGGATAGGAAACAACCGCAAGATGATCGAGATGAACATGCAGGAGGTAGTTACGAGAGAGCTGCAGATATACGGTTCTTTCCTGTATGGTTATCAGGAGTTCGGTGAGGTGGTCGCTCTCCTGAATGAAGGAAAGCTCAGCGTACAGCCTCTGATCTCTAAGGAGATAAGGCTTGATGAGGCGGCTGTTTATTTTGAGAAGCTCAAGAATCATGAAGATAATCTTATAAAGGTCGTTGTCGTGGATAAATGACCGGATGGGAGGTTCAGGCCGTATGGCGAGGATAATAACATTTGGCGAGATTATGATGCGCTTAAACCCGGAAGGGTACCGAAGGATAGTACAGGCTGACCGCTTTGAGGCAAGCTTTGCCGGAGGAGAGGCCAATGTGGCAGTTTCTCTGGCACAGTACGGGGATGACGCTTCCTTTGTAAGCAAGATCCCTTCTCATGAGATAGGACAGGCCTGTGTCAATTCACTCCGAAGCTTCGGGGTGGGAACGGAGCATATAGTAAGAGGCGGGGACCGCTTAGGTGTCTATTTCGTCGAGAAAGGAGCCTCGCAGAGGGCTTCCAAGGTCATATATGACAGGGCAGGCTCCGCTATAGCAAAGGCGGCAAGGTCGGACTTTGACTGGGACAGCATATTTGAGGGTGCAGACTGGTTCCATTTTACGGGCATCACTCCCGCACTTGGCGGTGAGCTGCCGGAAATCTGCATGGATGCCTGCAAAGCCGCTAAGAAAAAGAATATAACGGTAAGCTGTGATCTTAATTACAGAAAGAAGCTCTGGAGCAGGGAAGAGGCCGGGGAGACCATGGGAAAACTCATGCCTTACGTCGACCTCTGTATTGCCAATGAAGAGGATGCTTCAGATGTGTTCGGGATCAAGGCTCCCGACACCGATATTGATTCCGGAAAGCTTTCCAGGGAGGGATATATAAGTGTCGCAAAACAGCTCTGCGAACGGTTTGGCTGTAAAAAGACCGCGATAACCTTAAGAGGCAGCATATCTGCCACGGTCAATAACTGGGCCGGGATGCTATACGACGGGAAGGACGCTTATTTTTCAAAGGAATATACGATCCATATCGTGGACCGTGTAGGAGGAGGAGACAGCTTCGGGGGTGCCCTTATCCATTCCGAGCTTAAGGGGTTTGAGCCGGAGGAAGCCATAGAATTCGCGGTAGCGGCTTCCTGCCTCAAGCATACTATCGAACATGATTTCAACCTTGTGACGGAAGCAGAGGTCTTAGCACTGGCAAATGGCAGCGGCTCCGGGCGCGTGCAGAGATAAAGGATATCATATCATGAAATTATTATTTGCTTCGGATTCTTTTAAGGGAAGCCTTTCAAGCGAGCAGACCATAGAGCTTCTCACCAAAGCCGCCCATGAGGTTTTCGGCAGCTGCGAGACGGCAGGAGTGCCTGTCGCCGACGGAGGTGAGGGAACGGCCAATGCGATAATCAAAGCCGAAGGCGGAGAGATCGTAAAATGTTCCGTGCACGGACCCTGTATGGAGGTCCTGGAAGCTTCTTACGGCGTATTCGGGAAAGACCAGGCCGTTATCGAAATGTCTGCGGCTTCCGGGCTTACCCTTGTTCCTGCAGATAAACGTGATCCCAGGAACACAACTACCTTCGGGACCGGAGAGCTTATACTTGATGCCCTTGACAGAGGTTACAGGAAGCTTTCCATCGCGATAGGGGGCTCGGCCACTAATGACGGGGGCATGGGCTGTGTAAGGGCTTTAGGGATCCGGTTCCTTGATAAGGACGGGACAGAGCTTGAGGGCTTCGGCAGGGATCTTATAAATGTCCGTAAGATAGATGCCACAGGCCTTGACAGGAGACTTAAGGAATGCGAGATCACGGTTATGTGTGATGTAAAGAATCCTCTCTGCGGTAAAGACGGAGCGACCTTTACCTTCGGAGCCCAGAAAGGGGCTACGCCGGAGATACAGGAATTCCTTGAGAAGGGGATGTGCAATTACAGGGACGTTATCAGGGAAGCTTTCTCGGTGGACTGTGATGACATAGAAGGCGCAGGCGCGGCGGGAGGCCTCGGAGCGGCTCTTTTTGTCTTCCTTGGCGGGAAAATGAAATCAGGGATCGAGGCAGTGCTCGATCTTATAAACTTTGACGAGCGCCTTGAGGGCGTTGATATCGTTGTTACAGGAGAAGGCAGGACCGACTGGCAGAGCTGCTTCGGAAAGGTCATGCAGGGGGTAGGGCTTCGGGCACAGGCGAAGGGGATCCCCGTTTTAGGACTTTCCGGATCCCTCGGCAGGGATGCGATGAAGATCTGCGGATATGGGATCTCCTCCCTCATGACAACCGTGAACGCTCCGATGTCCCTTGAAGAGGCTCTGGAAAACGCGCAGGAGCTTTATTATGAGGGCGCCGTGAGGATGTTTCGTTTCGTAAAAGCCGGGATGGATTTACGATAAGATTAAGGAATCGCAGTTTATGATGATCCGGTCTGTTTTCTGGACCGGATCATTTCATTTTTATCAGCCGGAAACGCAGCCGTTATGTTATAGAATACAGCGGCTGCCCCGACAGTCCTGACGGATAACCGGGGTATTCATTTTTAAAGACCGCAGATCCGGTATCTTAAATGATTTGAGGGCTGTCTGCGATCCGGTTATCCGGCGCCTTACAGTCAGAGATCAGGGCGATTTAATTCGAAAAGTCCACTTAACAATGGCATCTAATTTTGTTATACTATATTTTGATTTTTATATTTAAAAAAAAATTCAGTTATGCTAAACTATGAAATGATACTGTTTTCCATGCGCTTTAGGGAAAGATAACTTTGCGAGGTATTTTGGTATGAGATTAGTTACAAGAAGTGATTTTGACGGTTTAGTCTGTGCTATGATCTTAAAGGAGATGAATCTGGTCGATGATATCAAATTCGTGCATCCCAAGGATGTTCAGGACGGGAAGATCGATCTGAATGAAAATGATATTACCACGAACCTTCCCTATGATCCGAGAGTAGGGCTCTGTTTCGATCATCATGAATCTGAGCTTTCGAGGAATTCAAGCGCGGTAACTGAGGGCAAATGGATAATTGACAAGGATGCGAGAAGCGCTGCCCGCGTTGTTTACAATTATTACAAGAAGCAGGACAATCTGGAGAGGATCTCCGATGAGATAATGACTGCGGTAGATAAGGGTGACAGCGCTGATTTTACGATAGAGGAAGTCAGGGAGCCGAAGGACTGGGTGCTTATGAACTTTCTTATGGATGCCCGGACAGGACTCGGAAGATTCCATGATTTCAGGATCTCCAACTATGATCTGATGATGGAGCTTATTGATTATTGCCTTGATCATTCAATAGAAGATGTGCTTAAGCTTCCGGATGTCAAGGAAAGGGTTGATATGTACTTTGAGCAGCAGGAGAAGTTCAAAGCCCAGCTTGAAAGGATCTCAAAACAGGAAGGGCGCTGCGTCATAGTGGATCTCAGGCACGAGGATATTATCTATACAGGCAACCGTTTCCTGATTTACACCATGTTCCCCGATGCTTATTTCTCGATTCATGTTGCGTGGGGCTTTAAGAAGCAGAATACGGCGGTTATGATAGGAAAATCCATTTTCAAGGATTCTCCCGATGTTGACAAGAACATCGGTGAGATCTGTCTTAAGTATGGCGGAGGCGGACATAAAAATGCGGGAACCTGTCAGCTTGATAATGACAAGGTTGACGCTATGCTTCCGGATATCCTGAATTATTTTAACAGTTGACATAAATCTGTTTTCACATATTGATTATCGGAAACTATTTTGATATACTATACGGGTATAGAGTAGCTTTATGTATAGCCTGCGGTTCAAACGGATAGAAGGGTTTTTCGGTTCTGACAGGTATTTCTGAAAAATAAATAAGAGTCTTAAGAGGTTGTGTTTGTTATGCCTTTGCTTAGCAAAGCAACTTTTTTAGCGGACAGTTTTTCTGTCTGTCCGATCAAGAACAAAAAGGGGGATTTCAAAGTGAAACAAAGACGTGGTTTTGACATGCTTAAGATGCTGATGATGTTCGGTTTGCTCCCGGTAATAATCGTAACAATCATTTTGGCATTCGTTTCGAGCAGTACGGTATCAGATGAGGTTGAAACACTGACAAGGGAAAAGCTTGAGGTTGCGAACCGTGCCTTTAATGACTATGAACTGAGGGTTATTGAGGCGTACGGTATGGGCGCTGTAAACGGGGAAACAAAGAACTATACTTATATTGACGGATTTAAGGATCTGGGCCTCCAACTTACGCTATTCGGAGGTGAGACCAGAGACGTAAGAATGATGACTTCCCTGGTGGATGCAAGCGGAGCCCGTATCGAGGGTACCCAGGCATCGGCTGCGATCGCAAGCGCGGTTTTAGGCAACGGACAGCATTATACCTCAGAGAATGTAGATATAGCAGGTAAGAAATACTTCGTCGATTATCTTCCTCTGACATATGAGGGTGAGACCGTCGGTATGACCTTCGTAGGCGAGAGTATGGAAAATGTTGAGAAGGTTCAGAGGGAGACGGTTCTTAAGATCGTTATCATAGCGGTGATAGTTGTGCTTATATGCGTGGTTCTGATCATACTGTTTGCCCTTAAGATCAGAAAAGCCAGCGTTGATATAGCAGATGCCCTGCAGACCATATCCACCGGTGATCTTTCAACTCCTGTTGACATAAAGAGCAACATCTATGAAAACAAGCTGATGATAGAGAGCATGAAGACGATGCAGGATACCCTGAGCGGTACCGTGACGGATATCCGGGGCAACTCCACGGCACTTTCTGATGATGTTTCCGAGGTTGAAGGGCTTTCGCAGCAGAGTGCGGATTCCGCAGGACAGATCTCCCAGGCAGTGGACGATCTTGCACAGGGCGCTATGAGCATGGCCGAGAGTGTTGAAAACGTAAACGGCAAGATCATTGACATGGGTAACAAGGTTGTCGAGATCGGCGATAACGTCGGAGCTCTTAACGATAATGCCGCGAAGATGCGTTCGGTAAGCAGTGATGCGTCAAAGAGTATGGATCTTGTTCTTCAGAGCAGCAACAGCACGGTTGAGAGCGTTGACAACATTTACAAACAGATCCTTCTCACGAACGATTCGATAAATAAGATAAATGATGCGATCAGCCTGATCATAAGCATTGCGGATCAGACACAGCTCCTTTCCCTCAATGCTTCAATTGAGGCCGCAAGAGCGGGTGAAGCCGGCAGAGGCTTTGCGGTAGTTGCCACGAACATAAGCGAGCTGTCCGAGCAGAGTAACGAGGGCGCTTCCACGATCCGTAAGATAGCGGCGGAGATCCTTAAGAATTCAGAGGATTCTGTAAAGCTTTCCGAGGCTATAAAGGCTGCTATTTCCGAAGAGCAGTCGGCGATAGTTGAAGCCCAGGGTAAGTTTGAGGTTCTCGAGTCTGCGATAAATGACAGTGTGGAAGAGATACAGGCTATCGGAGAAAAGGCCGATGCCCTTAATGAGATCAAGTCCTCCATAGTATCGGATGTTCAGGATCTTTCGGCTATTTCACAGGAGAACGCGGCGAGCACCGAGGAGGTAACGGCTTCCGTACAGAGCATAGCCGCCAATGTGAGCATGATCGCGGACAGGATGAAGACCATGGACGGCGTATCAAACGACCTGACGGAGAATGTGGCGTTCTTCAAGTAAAAAGCATTCTTTTAAGTCTGACGACAGTTAAGTAATAAAACAGCCGGATATGTTTAGGCATATCCGGCTGTTTGTATGATATGATGTGAGGGTCAAAAGTGATATCAAGCGTGGTTCCGTGCTTTGCACTTCCACCACGCTCCCCAATATTCGCAATCCGTGGGGCCCCCTCCCCACTTCTTGCTCATATTGTGGCAGGTCATAAAACCTTTCACCCACTGGCAAGCAAGCTTGCCGTGGGTTCAGGCTTTTGACCCTGATATCATAATATATGATTTGACATGATTAAGGCTCTTATAATGGTGCGTAAAGATCGGGGAAATGATAAGGAAATTATAAGGAAATGATCCGGCCTGAAAACAGTCCGGATCGGTACGGTTTTACCGGTCAGAGCCGCATAAAGTTCAGATCCACCCTCCGTCCAGGGAAATAATCTGCCCTGTCATATATTCAGGTCCTTCACAGACAGAATAAATAAGCCTCGCGGCTTCTTCAGGTCTTCCTGCCCTGTTTGCGGGGATCTCATCTATTATTCCATCTAAATCCTCTTTTGAATAGACTGAGTTCATATCTGTATCAATAAGCCCGCAGGCTACGGCATTTACCTGTATATTGCTCGGTGCGAGCTCCCTGGCCAGTGCCTTTGTAAACGCGTTAAGCCCGCCCTTTGAGGCGGAATAGGCAACTTCCATGGAAGCTCCCGACCGGCCCCATACAGATGAGATATTGATTATTTTCCCTGATTTTTTCTTAAGCATGAGAGGTATGGCCAGCTTACATGTATAAAAGGCCGAGTTAAGATTAACTCCTATCACCCTGTTCCATTCTCCCGGATCCATATCCTGTAAAAGACCGCTGTAAGCGATCCCCGCGTTATTGATAAGAACATCGATATCGTCGATCCCGGAAAAAAGGTCTACCACAGATGCATATGAGGAAATGTCCCCTACGAAGGTCTGGGCTGATATCGAATATCTTATGGAAAGGTAAGCGGCAAACTCGGACAGCCTGTCCTCAGAGCGGATACATGTCAATGTAAGATCGTAACCATGCTCCGCTAAGACCTCAGCGGTCGCAGCGCCGATCCCTCTTGAAGCTCCGGTTATAAGTGCCATCTTTTTCTTCATGTATGTTCTCCTCCTCTGTTGAAAGGGGTTTTTGCGTCTGAAATATCTGACATACCCTCTTCGGAGCCATGAGCTCCTTTTATCCTGTCTTCACGGATCAATGGTTATGATCCAAAGCCTTAAACGCCGGATCGTAATGGTACAGGTTATAAAACAACAAATATTGCCTATCAATTTGAGTTTTGGTAAAATATCTATCAGTGCAGGCTTTATCTGATGATGGGCCGGCCGTTAGTTACAGTAAACGCGCAAAACACATGCGTTTACTGTAAGCCCATACAATTAAGCGCCCGGAAACGCTTAATTGTGATGTCAGATTTACTTTATAACGTATTCATAGTACTGTCAATCATACTATGAACTGATCCTGTTTTCTAAGGAGGAAGAATCATGGAAAAAGTATATGATGTAATAATAGTCGGAGCGGGACCTGCGGGAATGACAGCCGCGATCTATGCAAAGCGCGCGGAGCTTTCAACTCTTTTAATAGAAAAGAATTATATGGGGGGCGGCCAGATCCTTAATACCTATGAAGTTGATAATTTCCCCGGATTTCCCGGGATAAACGGTTTTGACCTCGGCATGAAGTTTTCGGAGCATGTGGATAAAATGGAGGTGGAGCGTGTCTCCGAGGAGGTAACAGAAATGGAGCTTCTCTCTGAGATAAAGACAATAAAGACCGAAGAGAATGAATATAAGTCAAAGACCGTGATCTTAGCGACGGGAAATTCCCCGAAAAAGCTCGGAGCTCCCGGAGAGGCAGAGCTTTCCGGAATGGGGGTATCCTACTGCGCCACCTGTGACGGAGCCTTTTTCAAAAATAAAGTAACAGTGGTTATCGGAGGCGGGGATGTTGCGGTCGAGGATGCCATATTCCTGTCAAGAGGCTGCACGAAGGTTTACCTTATTCACAGAAGAAATGAGTTAAGAGCCGTGAAATCCCTTCAGACGGCGTTATTTAATGTGGAAAATATCGAGGTCATCTGGGACAGTGTGGTCACTGAGATCAAGGGCGAAGAAAGGGTTTCGGGCATCACTGTTCAGAACGTAAAGACGAAGGAGCTTTCCGAGCTTTCGGTAGACGGAGTTTTTGTAGCGGTAGGAAACGAGCCAAACGCTTCTTATATAAAGGATATTGACTGTGATAAAAACGGCTATATCGTTGCCGGGGAAGACTGTGCTTCGAGCGTTGCCGGAGTTTTTGCGGCGGGAGACATACGAAGTAAAAAACTCAGGCAGATAACCACGGCAGTGGGCGACGGAGCAAATGCGGTCACTTCGGTTCAGGAATATTTGGTGGAGTTATCGGCCCGATAGGAGATAAATCAGGGTAGAAGCCCTTTCATCAGAGGAGAAATGAAAGAATGAAGATTATCGATATTTTAATGAAGCCGGAGCTGTCGATCTCTTTTGAGGTATTTCCTCCTAAGAAGGAAACAGCCTATGAAAGCGTTAAGGAGGCGACCGAGGAGATAGCAAAGCTCAGGCCTTCCTTTATGAGCGTTACATACGGAGCCGGAGGCGGGACGAGCAAATATACCCTGGATATCGGTAAGAACATAAAGGACAAATATAATGTTCCTCTGCTTGCGCATCTGACCTGCATTTCGTCGGATAAGGAAAAGGTTGAGGCACAGATAGAGGCAATGAAGGATGCCGGGATCGAGAACGTAATGGCGTTAAGAGGAGATATTCCGCCGGAGCTTGCCGATTCGGACAGATCCGGCTGGCACTACCGCTACGCCGTCGAACTGATAAGGCAGCTTAAGGAGAAGGACGGGGATTTTTGCATAGGAGCGGCCTGTTATCCCGAAAAGCACCCCGAAAGCGCTGACCAGAAGGAGGATATAAAGCACCTTAAGGAGAAAGTCGAAGCGGGAGCGGAATTTCTGACTACTCAGATGGTATTTGACAACAGTCTTTTCTTCACGTTCCTGTATAAACTCAGGGAGGCGGGAGTCACCGTCCCGGTGATCCCGGGGATAATGCCCATTACAAACGGAAATCAGGTAGAAAAAGCGATAAAGCTTTCGGGAGCCTTCATGCCGCAGCGGTTTAAGGCTATCGTAGATAAATTCGGAAACGATCCTGTGGCGATGAAGCAGGCAGGCATAGTATACGCGTCGGATCAGATTTTCGATCTTTATGCCAACGGGATCACTAACGTTCACGTCTATTCCATGAACAAGCCGGATGTTGCTCTGGGTATCAGGAACAATCTGGTTTCCGTGCTGGGAAAGGATTTCTCATGACCATAAGAGAATACATGAAGGATAATCTGGTCATCTTAGACGGCGGGATGGGCACGATGCTTCAGAAAAGAGGACTAAAGCCCGGAGAGTTTCCGGAGCGCTTTAATCTTCGCCACCCTGAGATCGTCACGGATATCCACAGGCAGTATTATGATGCGGGCTCTAATATCGTTTCGTCAAACACCTTCGGGGCTAATTCGCTGAAATACGAAATCAAAGAGCTGAGTGAAGTTGTGTGTGCCGCGATAGAAAACGTGAAAAGGGCACGAGAGGAAAGCAAAGCACCCCAGGTTAAGTTTATCGCCCTTGATATCGGCTCCGTCGGCAGGCTTCTTAAGCCATACGGTGATCTGGATTTTGAGGATGCCGTGAGGGCTTATTCCGATACGGTAAGAATAGGCGTAAGAGAAGGAGTTGACCTGATCTTTATTGAAACCATGAACGACAGTCTGGATACAAAGGCGGCAGTTATAGCGGCTAAGGAAAATTCAGACCTTCCGGTTTTTGTTTCAAATGCTTACGGCGGGGACGGAAAGCTGATGACCGGTGCTTCTCCCTCCGTAATGACAGCGATGCTTGAAGGACTTCGTGTGGACGCGATCGGGGCAAACTGTTCGTTGGGGCCTAAGCAGCTTAAGAGCGTAGTTGAGGAATATCTTAGGGTGTCTTCTCTTCCCGTTATATTAAAGCCCAACGCGGGACTTCCGAGAACCGAGGAGGGGAGGACCGTATATGATGTGTTTCCCGAGGAGTTCTCGGATGATATCGCGGATTACGTAAGACAGGGAGTAAGGATCTTCGGGGGCTGCTGTGGTACAGAGCCTGATTATATAAAGAAGGTTGCGCAAAAAACAAGAGGTCTTAAGCCGGTAAAGGTGACAGATAAAGGGCTCAGCGTGGTGAGCTCCTATTCTCATGCGGTTTTTTTCGGGAAACAGCCGGTACTTATAGGGGAGAGGATAAATCCTACGGGGAAAAAACGCTTCAAGGAGGCTCTCAGGCAGCAGGATATAGGATATATAATTTCAGAAGGTATAAAGCAGGAGGAGAACGGAGCACATATACTGGATGTCAATGTAGGCATTCCGGATATCGACGAGATTTCCATGCTTAAGAAGGTCTGCTTCGAGCTTCAGGCGGTTAGCGGCCTGCCTCTTCAGATAGATACCTCAGACCCCGATGCCATGGAAGCTGCTCTTCGCCAGTATAACGGAAAGGCTATGATCAATTCCGTGAGCGGAAAAGAACAGGTCATGAGAGATATATTCCCTCTCGTAAAAAAATACGGAGGGCTTTTGGTATGCCTTACCCTTGATGATGACGGGATCCCCGATGATGCCGGCAAAAGGGTTGAGATCGCAAAGAAGATAATAAAAACCGCGGCGGAATATGGTATAGATAAGAAAGATCTGATCTTTGACACCCTTGCGATGTCTGTGAGTGCAGACACTTCTGCCGCGTTATCGACTATTGAGGCACTTCGCAGGATAAGGACCGAGCTTTCATGCCTGACATCTCTCGGAGTTTCAAACGTTTCCTTCGGGCTCCCGAGAAGAGAGGTGATCACCGCCACGTTCTTTACACTTGCTCTTGCCAATGGTCTGTCCGCGGCCATCATGAATCCGAATTCCAGGGAGATGATGCAGGCCTATTATTCCTTCAGGACGCTGCAGGGACTTGATGAAAACTGTGCCGATTATATCGGGAATATAGACAGATACGCTGTACGGGAAGCGGTTCCTGCCGGTAATGGACAAACCCTGGGCCGGGATACGGCAGAAAATAAAAAGGGAAACGGGGAGAATGATAAAGAAGAGCTTACCGAACTTCAGAAGGCTATAGTAAAAGGGCTTAAGGCGGAAGCTTCGGAGATCGCCGAAAGGCTTCTTTCTTCCGAGGAGCCGTTAAGCATAGTAAACGGGCAGATAATACCCGCGTTAGATATAGTCGGAAAGGGCTTTGAAAAGAATACCATATATCTTCCACAGCTCTTAATGAGTGCTGAGGCTTCGAAGGCCGCATTTGAGCGGATAAAGGCTAAAATAAAGGACGGTCCTGGTGAAAAGGCCTCAAAAGGGAAATTCGTGATCGCCACGGTTCATGGCGACATACATGACATAGGAAAGAATATCGTTAAGCTCCTTTTGGAGAATTACGGCTTTGAGGTGATCGATCTCGGTAAGGATGTTCCCGCAGAGGATATAGTTAACGCTGTAATAAAGGAGAATGCCCCGCTTGCGGGCCTGAGCGCCCTTATGACAACGACCGTGCCTGCGATGGAAGAGACGATCAGGCTTTTGAGAGAAAAGGCTCCCTGGGTTAAGATCATAGTCGGAGGGGCTGTGATGACACAGGAATATGCCGACAGGATAGGGGCGGACTGCTATGCCGCGGATGCCATGGCTACGGTGAGATATTCCCTTGAGGTCGCAGAAGC
>JAIKXO010000270.1 GCA_024684065.1 Lachnospiraceae bacterium | reverse complement strand
AGGAAAGATCGAAGGGAGGGATGACTGCCTTACGGAATTGGCAAACCTGAGCTCGTCTTCATACCTGCTCTTCTCCTTAGAAGTCAGCTCCTTTAAATGAGAGACCGTGGTATTTATACTGTCGGAGAGGGTATCAAATTCAACTGAATCCCTGACATTAACATCACCCTCGAGTTCTCCCGAAGCAATACGTTTAAGCGCGCTGCTTACGTTCTCTACCTGCTTTACCACCCTTCTTCGTAAGATCAGGAACACGACTATGAATACGATCGGAAAGAGCGCCGCTTCGGTCAGGATGATGATGAGCGATGCGGTCTTAAAGGCACTCAAAGCGCTGAAAACAGGATAAACCCCTATCACATAATAATCATAAACACTTTCTACATAGGCTATCTCAGGTTCATCATCAAGCATCATAAAAAAAACGGTCTCGTTCATCAGCGATTTTTCGATATTATCCCTGTATTCGACAAGCGACCTTCCGACATAACGGGATCTGGAATCGGAAACGACATTAAGGTCTTCGGGATTGCATACCATCATGAAACCGCTGTCTCCGACCCTTCTGTTCCTTATACTCCCCGGAAGCTCCGATTCAAGCATGTTTTCAAAGGCTGATATATCCACGGCTATAAGAACCATTCCGCTTCTGTCCGGAAACGCGGCTCCCGCATAAGCCCTTAAGAGTTCCGGATCGTTAATGCTCCTGCGGGGCTCCACCGAGATCACGTTTTCATTTCTGAGAAGATCCATAAACCCGCGCGAACGGTCCGAAGAATTAATATCAAAGCCTATCATTTCCGGTTCGGACGAGCATATGATTATCCCGTCCGCGTCCGAAATGCTTATCATCGAATAAAAATCATATGAAAGCAGCATTTGAAGATACTGGGTCGCGGACTGCTCAGAGCATCTTCTCAGGTAGGAGATATCCTTCCAGAGTATGTCCTCAAGCCTGACAACGCTCGCATTGATGGAATCCATGAACTTATCCGACACATCCCTGCTTATGTCCGCCACGTTTTCCTTAAGAAGGACGGTGGTTTCGTCATATGCGTTCTTTACAAGCACCCCGGTGCTTACCGCCAGAGAGACTATCACGGAAAAAACAGCGGTCCAGATAAGCGCTCTTGATATTATCGATGAAAGCTTCTGCTTTTTTTTCTTCATATCATTCCTTCTTATTTATTTTCGCCGGGCAGTAAAAGCCTGCCCGCTTATGATTAACGATTCGGTCTGCACAGCAGACCGGTCCGCACAGCAGGTCTCTTCCCTGCACAGGATCCCTGAGGCGTGTTCACGGCACAAAAAAAGCATATATTGTATTCGCCAAATAGGTATTATACCATATATGCCAGTTTAATTCCAGTTTATTTATCCTGCCTGAAAACAACAGCGGTCTGAGCAGGCTCAGACCGCAGCTTCCGGTCGGTATTTATGCATTTACTCCAAATCTGCAGTGCGATCGTTCAGCTATGGTTCCTGACAGATCCGCTTTTATTCTTCAGTAATATCTATAACAACAAATTCCGATTTCGTGCCGGTTTTAAACCATATCGCCCAGGCAGATATCCCCGAGGTCACCACAAAGGTCGTTTTATCCCGTTTTTCGGTCCCGTAGGTCCTGTCATTGGCTCCGATCCACTCGCCCGCCCGGTTGACCGGAAAAAGCTGTCCGCCATGCGTATGCCCTGACACGACAAGATCCACCCCCGTCCCCGCTTCCGCTTCATAGTCATTCGGCTGGTGATCCATGACTATCGTGTACTTATCCGGATCAAGGTCACTTTCTTTGATAATATCTTTAAGACTGAGGCGTGCATTGTTGCTTCTGTCAAGCCTCCCTGTCACATAAAAAGCTCCGTTTATAAGCTCTGCCTGATCACGCAGGATGTGGACGTTATTTTTTTCGAGTTCATCGAGCATTTCCCCGTAACTGAAATCCCGCCCCTGATAATAGCCCCTGTCATGGTTACCGTCGGCATAGAAAACCCCGTAAGTACTCTTAAGTTCTCCCAGCGCCTTACAGCTTTTCACCATATCCGCCTTCAGGGTATCATCGTCCACAAAGTCGCCCGCGATAAGCACGACATCCGGAGACTCTGCCTCAATGCTCTTCATATGCTCTGAAAAACCCTCTCCGTCAAAGGTGGTCCCGATATGGGAATCGGCAAAAAGAACAATCCTGAGCTTTTCCTGCCCCAGATCCTTATCCGTGGAAAACGCGTAATGAGTGACCCAGACATGATGGGCAAGATACCACCCGGCGCAAAGATACAAAGCCGTAAAGGCAAGAACAAAGATGCCTGTCAGATAAGGACCTGTTTTCTGTTCTTCCGTTGTTCCTTCCCCGGGACTCGTCTCTTTATCCGGTCTTTTGCTTCCGGATCCCATACATACCCATTTTATGATCAGTGTAAAAAAATCCGCGATCAGCCAGAACATCAGAAGGTGAAGCACGATTATCATCGTATTCACCATATCAATCCTGCAAAGTATCACTACAACGACGATAAAAACGACCGATACGATCCACTTCCGTTTTTTCTGCCCCCCGGTAAAGAGCTGTACCGTACGGAACCTCTGCAGTCTGAAACAAAGATATATAAGCCCTGCAAACGTACCAAGCATTATAAGCCCGAATATAACAAGCCACATGGTCATGACCCCGTTTACAGTAAGATCCTTATCGCCAGAACCGCCAGGATAATCAAAATGACAAGGATCACTATGAGGATCGGAACCAGGACACCTCCCTTTTTCTTCTCCCGGTAATCGCCTGCCGCCTGTCTGTTCCTTGCGATCTCGGCAGCCCTGCGCTCCGTGGCGTTCATGCCTCTCGTTCCGGCCTGAGGGCTTCCTCCAAAGCTTCCTACCGAAAGGCTCTGCGGCGCAGAAGGTGCCGGTCCCCGACGATTCATGTCAGGAGCCATCCTCCCGCCTTCTTTCATC
>JAIKXO010000260.1 GCA_024684065.1 Lachnospiraceae bacterium | reverse complement strand
TGATGAAGGTACCCTGTTTGTTCACGGTATCGGAAAAAGAAAACCTACTCTCCAGCGTTCCATAGAAAGCCTGGAAGAATACATTGAAAAGCTTAAAGAATACACTCACAAGATTTATGTATGTGGTAGCAGAAATAGCTAAGTCATAACCACCACTTGAAGTGGTGGTTATGACTTATTATTGACAGAAACTTAGGTCTTGCGTATAAACTGATATAGGGATTTTGTATTACCGGCAGGAAAGGAGCGAGATATGAAGCTTACGGGAAATCTGAAGAAAACAACAGATAAAACAGATACAAAGGAAGGCAAGAAGGAAGCTATCAGGAAGGGAGGGATGCTTCTTAGCGACAGTGAGTTGGAGATGGTGTCTGGTGGAGACTGGAAGCAACTTCCGGATGGACGCATAACCTGGAACGAAGATGGGCAAAATGACAACGGCGATAATGCCAATATGCCACCTGAACTCGCTCCAAATTATTCCACTCCACATAGATAATAAGGCATGTGCGCAATAATATAGTCTACAATAGATCTGGACTATCATTACAGAAGATGAGGGCGTGAAGGTGATATGGAGTTATCAAAGACTATGTTAACAAGAAAAAGTACAGGAAAATATACGGAAGAGATGTCTGAGAAAGACCGTAAAGACAAAAGCATAGCATCTGTGGGATATGTCCCCGGCGGGTCAAAAACGGGGAAGAGAATGCTTGCTGTCTTAATGGCGGTTGTTTTTTTGTTTTCTACGGTATCATGTGGTGTTCCGGCATATCCTGCCTACCCGGCGCAGGAAAAAGAAACAGGGCAGGAGTTCATCACTGAAGGAGAAGATACAAAAACAGAGGTGGAGTATTCCGCATACAGCGGGGAGTACAGTTCTGTATTCCCGGAAGAAGGAGATAAGATCGCCGTGATCTCTCCTTCGGCACTTCCGGACAGGGAACAGACTGATGCAGTAATTGCAGGACTGAAGGCGTGGGGATATGAACCTGTCCCCGGAGATCATGTATGTGACGAGACACGTACGCTTGATGATGTGATAGCAGACCTTACCTGGGCGCTTGAAGACCCGGAGATAAAGGCCATCTTCTGTGTCCGCGGAGGCTATGGGGCTTCGGAGGTTGCTGACGTATTATCAGAGGATATCATAAGATCCGCAGGCAAACTTATCATCGGCTACAGTGACATAACGGTTTATCATTCGGCCTGGACATCTGCCGGGGTGCCCTCTATCCATGCCTGTATGAGCGCAGCCTTCGACGGTCTTTCCGAAAGCTGTTTAGAAGCTGAGGAGAGGATACTGAAAGGTGAGATTCCCTCATATACGTGCGCCAAAGGCGATCAGGGCATAGAAGGCAGGGCTAAGGGTATCCTTATCGGGGGAAATCTGTCTACATTTACAGCTGTGATAGACTCTGCCTATGACTGCACGAAGACCGGCCGGCCGTATATTCTTTTCCTTGAAGATGTGGGAGAGGATATCCAGCATATCCACAGGTATCTCACAGTATTAAAGCATACCGGAGTGCTTGATAATGCAGCAGGTATCGTATTTGGAGAGTGGGCAGAGCTTCCGGTGGATCCTGGCAATAATAGCGGGAGCAGTCGAGGCGGGAGGTTTGAATCCGTTGCGGATATGATAAGCCGGCAGTTCCTCTCCGATCTGGATATCCCGGTGGCATTCGGTTTCCCTGCGGGACACGGCGACGTAAATTACCCTCTTCTCATGGGAGAAATAGCACAATTAAGGGTAGGCGCCGATAAGTTCACACTGACCTGCGGGGCAAAGAATGAAACAGACATCGATAAGCTTCTTGGAGAGATGACACTCAGGGAAAAGGTTGAGCAGATGATGATCGTCTCCTATCGCGTGTGGAAGGAAACTCCCGAAACGGGTGAAAGTCCTGACGAGGAGATACCGGGGATCAAAGTGACTGAGTTAAATGATGAAATAAAGATCGATCTTAAAAACCATGACTATGGCGGGGTAATACTTTTTGGAGAGAACTTTGAAGACGCAAAGCAGGTGGTAAATCTCATTTCAGATATACAAAATGTAAATCAGGCAGACGGGGGCCTCCCCTTATTTGTGGCGGTGGATCAGGAGGGAGGAAAAGTTGCCCGTATAAGTTTCGGGACCACCGGACCGGGTAATATGGCACTTGCGGCCACAGGCGATCCTGATAATGCCAGGAAGATGGCTGAAATATATGGAAAAGAGATGGGACTTCTTGGTATTAATACAGATTTTGCCCCTGTGGCTGACATAAACAACAATCCGAATAATCCTGTAATAGGCACCCGTTCATTTTCCGATTCACCGGAGGTGGTTTCTGAGTATGTCCTTTCGTATATGGAGGGATTGCATAATGCAGGGATCATTGCAACATTAAAGCATTTCCCCGGACATGGAAATACAGACACCGATTCACATACAGGATTTCCATGTATCGACTCCGGCTATGACGAATTGAAGGAATCTGAACTGATACCATTTAAGAACGGCATAGATGCCGGGGCGGACATGGTAATGACCGCCCATATCCAGTATCCGCAGATCGAGACGGAAACATATACTTCCGTTTCCACCGGCGAACAGGTATATATCCCGGCAACCATGAGTCATAAGATACTTACGGATATTCTCAGGGATGACATGGGATTTGAAGGCGTGGTGGTATCTGATGCTTTAAGTATGGCGGCTATCGCAGATAACTTTTCGGACGAGGATGTTCTGGCCATGATGATGAAAGCCGGAGTAGATCTGGTCATTCTTCCGGGGATGTTCAACACAGATGACTTGAGGCATGTACAGGATATGGTTGAAACAGCCGTGAAGCTTGCAGAAGACGGAGCCGTTGATGGAAAATCGATAAATGATTCCGTAAGGAGGATCCTGACATTAAAGAAAAAGTACGGATTGCTTGAACAGTCTGATTTTGCATCGACTGATGAGCTCATAGCTCAGGCTGAATCAGGTGTGGGAAGCGACATAAACCGCAAGACGGCATGGGATATCACTGAGAAGGCCCTGACACTTGTAAAAAATGATGACCAGGCATTCCCGATAAAAGCTGCGGATGAAGAGACTGCTCTGATATTGTTCTGCAACGGGTGCGCAGGCTGCATCGGAACAGGGGAGCTGGTAAAACATGAGCTTTACGAGCAGGGGAAGATATCTGATGAATCACAGATCGTACTGATGACAAATGATAGAGAAAATGAAGAAGAGTGCGTAAAGGCTGCCGAGGAAGCTGACCACTGCATCCTTGTGTACCGGACATACAACTCTGCCTGTCTTGATCCGGCTACTGATGACGGATTCTCATCAGCGGTGTTTGACAGGATCATAGACAGTCTCCATAAAAAAGGAAAGCAGGCTATAGTTGTATCTTGCCAGCTTCCGTATGATGCAGCAAGGTTTGAAGCAGCTGATGCGATGCTCCTTTCTTATAATTTCTCGGAAATGAGTAAGATACCGGCAGAATCAGGAGCGGGAAGCGCCTATGCGCCTAACCTTGCTGTGGCGCTGATGGCGTGTTTTGAGGACAGGGAGATAACCGGACGTCTTCCTGTAAGCATCCCGAAGATAGATGAAAGCTATCAATTTACGGATGAGATTTTGTATTTTGAATAATTGATCGTGTATCAAAACATGAGCTCTTGTGTATTACAGATCAGGGCTGTCGTTACTATTCACAGCCTTTTGGGCTGTGATAGTAACGGGCTGTCTCCATTTTTCTTCCAAACATAAATGAGTCCGCATTCACTGAGATTCTTTACATCACATGTAATTTCTGTCCGATATTTTTGCTACGCCAAAATCGCGGATGAAAGAAAAGATTTCGCTGCTGTTCACGGCTGAATCGCACTTCCGATGAAATTATCCGGTCTCAAAAACAGACCGGATCGGAACGAAAAGAAAGCGGAGTAAAGTATGAAAAAAGCACTTTTTATCGGCGCGGCCTGTATAGATGTTGTAATATATCTGGACAGGCTGCCTCGAACCGAAGAGGATATACATCCCGACAGACAGGTTATGTCTCTTGGCGGATGTGCATGCAATGCTGCCTGTGCGGCAAAGCTGGTCTGCAGCGACATAACCTTCGCCGGAGTCGTGGGGACAGGGGTTTTCGGAGAGCTTGCAGAGAAGGAGCTTTTGAAAAGAGAACTGCCGGTGTTCATTAGATCGGAAGAAGAAAACGGTTGTTGTTATTGCTTTGTCGAGAACGGTGGAGAGCGCACGTTTTTATCGATACATGGGGCAGAGTATAAGTTTAAAAGAGAGTGGTTGAAGCCCCTTGATGATATATCGTTTGATTATGTTTATGTTTCCGGGCTTGAAGTAGAGGAACCCACGGGAGAAGCACTTATTGACTACCTCTTTGAGTTTCCGGAGAGAAAGGTGTTTTACTGCCCGGGTATACGGGGTGCCTCTCTGTTGGAAAAGAACAAAAGGATTATGTCTCTTCATCCTGTTCTGCATCTCAACAGGCAGGAGTCTGTAGCAATGGCGAAAAACCTTTTGGGAAAACCGTTTGAAGATTATAAAAGCGCGGCGAAAGCTCTTTCTGGCATATCTCATGAAAGCGTTGTTGTAACGCTCGGAGAGGACGGAGTATATGCGCTGACAAAGGAAGGCGAGATAACTGTACCCTCAGAAAAGCAGAATGTAGTAAATACCATAGGAGCCGGAGACACTCATGTCGGAGTGCTGATCGGTTCGCTGTGTAACGGTATGTCATTCAGTGAAGCACTTATATGCGCTAATAAATGGGCGGCCAGGACGGTTGCATCAGAAGAGGCGGTGCCATACGGTATGTCAGGGAGCATCAAATGACTTTCGAAATACTAGTTACTATTCACAGCCGAATCGCGCGCTTGCTGCGCGATTACAGGCCACAACTTATGGCTTGAGATGGGTTTTGCCCATCGCAGCGGTCCCATCCTTGATGGGCCGCGCAGAATTTGCTTGCAAATTCTGCATAAAAGGATCGCAAAGCGATCCTTCCTTAGCGAAGGCGATTTTTAATGGCAAAACCCGATACTATCATAGCCCAAAAGGCTGTGAATAGTAACAACACGGTTTTTTGAAGCATACAGGGAGAAGGCGTGAGGATGAGTCTGACCGTGGGCATTGTAAAGAGATTCGTTACTATAAACATATCGTAATCTGAAGGCGCTTGCGAACGAACTCAGAAGGTGCTATTTTGTAGATAAGCGTAAAATATGTGACATTGTCAGAACCATTTAGAGCCTGTTTGGCAGAATAACCAAAAATAAACGGAGATCATAAAAATGCATGAAAAAAGAGAACATCTGGGAAGCCGTCTCGGATTCATTATGCTGAGCGCGGGATGCGCAATCGGCTGCGGGAATGTTTGGAAATTTCCGTGGATGACAGGAGAAAACGGCGGAGGAAGTTTTGTCCTTATTTACATATTTTTTTTAATCCTGTTAGGGCTCCCGACTATGACCATGGAATTTGCGATGGGAAGGGCATCTCAGGCAAGCGTAGTCGGCATGTATAAAAAGCTGCAAAAACCGGGAAGCAAATGGAATATCCATGGTTATTTCGCTTTGGCGGGCAATGTTGCTCTGATGGCTTTTTATACTGTTGTTACCGGATGGATGATTTATTATTTTATTAGATTTGTTACGGGAGAATTTTCCGATCTTGGATTCGGAAAAATGATATTGGATCCCTT
>JAIKXO010000231.1 GCA_024684065.1 Lachnospiraceae bacterium | reverse complement strand
ACAAAAACGGAAGGATAAAGATGGCCATGCAGAAGGATGAGATCATTATAAAAAATGCAATTGTACATATTCTGGAAACAAATGTCGGCATGCCGGTGCTTTCTCAGCATGTGCTGGAAAGGCATGAGGAGCTGAACGACCTGTTAAGGACCCATATATACAAGGTTGCATCGGGCGACGACCTTAAGAACTGTGTGTTCGGCGATGAAGAAGAGTCGGAGATGTTCAGGCTTGTGAAGGACTTCAGCGAGGATAACCTTGTCGGATTCAGCAGGGAAGCGGCAATAAGGCTGTATGACATCATGCGCGCCAACCCGGACATTCCATCTGCGGATTTCTGTGTGGTGACCTTCCAATGCGGTGGAAAGCCGTATCTTGCGCTGCTCAAGATGAATTATAAGGACAGCTTCGTACATATGACGCAGAATGCGGATGACGGCAGCAATTATGTCTCGATAATCATGCAGACTGCGACTCTGCCTGCTCCGGCTTCCAGGCTGACTGAAGCGGTGATAATAGATCTCGGGGATTACACCGTAAGGATCGTGGAAAAAAAGTACGAGGTGAACGGCGTCAATACGAACTATCTGTCTGAGCTTTATCTTAAATGCCATGCGAAGATGTCACAGAGGACCAGGATGAAGATAGTCGAAAAGGCCGTTGATCAGATCAATCATAAGTATTTCGAAGACAACATAGAAAAACAGCTTGAAGCCAAGGCTGTGATAGAAAGCCAGATAAGGGAAGAAGGAGCGGTCACGCCCGCAGTGATAGGAGAAAAGCTTTATGATGATTACCCTGTTGTAAAGGAAGAATTCGAAGAAAAGCTCGGGAAGTACAATATGATGAAGGAAGAGGTACGTCCGCAGAATGAGATAACCGTAAGGAAGCTCCATAAGCAGTACCTTAAGACAGACACCGGTATAGAGATCAACATTCCGATGGATGAATACAACAATAATGACAGCGTTGAATTCATTACAAATCCCGACGGTACCATATCCATAATGATCAAAAATATAAACCGGCTTATAGCGAAGTAAGCTTTCGGATCAGGCTGTCTGTGATGTCAGGGCGGCAGATGCATAAGATTCTGCAAAAGACCGTCCGCTGATCCGGTGAAAAGAATATCCCCGCTGTCTTGTATGATTATGGCAGCGAGGTTTTTTTTATCATATCAGTTAACGGATCTTATTCAAATTATTATCATGAAAACCGGGCTTTTGATTCATATCTTCAGATCGTTTAAGATATCATTAAATATTGTGGAGAGAAATACAATAGTCTGATATAATCGGAGTGAAATACTGCAAAGGCAAAACAGGCTTTCGCGTGTGTGCGGCGCCTGTTTTAAAGGATTATCCGAAAGGAGAAGTGATGGCAAAGGGAGTAGGAACGGACATGAAACTAACGAGAATCACAACGGAAAATTCAGCTTTTTTTACAGGTTTATGTCCGGAGGAGATGCTTTCGGACAGGAGAACAGTAAAGCTGGGTGCCCTGCCGGAGGAAAATCTGAATTATTTTATCGCCTGGACTAATGTTCCGGATGAGGCGGATCCTCTGGGAAGGGAAGGACAGAAGATCGTAAGAGAGCAGGCGGGACTTGATGAACCTATCAGGCTGACCAGCTGCTCCGAGGCTGAACAGTTCATGCTGAAACGGGAGCTTGGAGCCGGAAAAACAGAGGTGGCACAGTCTTATCGGAAGGAACTCGGGGACAGGCTGATCGGCGAGTATATGGAGAAGAGAAAAGATAAGGCATATCTTGACAGGATGCAGAAAGTGATCGATGACTACAGGAAACAGATTAAGCTCGTAAATAAGGCAGGATGAACCTTTCAGACCATAATATACAAAGGCTTTCAGAGGAAATGAATAAACGATGAAAAAGGAATTGGTTATGTCTTTGAAAAACTCATGCCAGAAATGTCTGGACGATATCGTCGCAAATAAGGAGGCCGCAGGGGTCAATATACTGATCCGCAGAAATGATGAGGATCTGCTGTATGCCCAGTCGGGGTATGCGGATATTAGCACTGAGAGGAAGATCGAACGTGATACGATCTTCAGGATGTATTCCATGTCCAAGCCCATAACCTCTGCGGCGGTAATGATCCTTATGCAGAGAGGCCTGATCGGTCTTGGTGAGCCGGTATCCAGATATCTGGCCGGATTCAGGGACCAGATGATCTATGATGGAACAACGCCGCATACAGTGGTAAGGCCTGCCAGCATCGGAGATCTGATGAACATGACCTCGGGGCTGCCATATGGGAATTCTTCTGGAAATGAATGTGAGAAGAGAGTACAGAAGGTGTTTGATGAAGTGGGCAGGCTTCTGTATACTCCGGATGCCCTGGGAACGGTGGAGATAGCAGACAGACTCGGAGAGGCAGGTGTATGCTTCCAGCCAGGCTCGGCATGGACTTACGGTACCGGGGCAGATATACTGGGCGCCATAGTCGAGGTGGTAAGCGGGAAGTCCTTTGGAGAATTTCTCGCCGAAGAACTGTTTGGCCCTCTGGAAATGAATGATACGGACTTTTGGGTTCCCGAAGATAAGCGGCACAGACTTGCAAGTGTATATGAGCGAAGGAACGGAGAACTTGAACTGTTTGAGACCGATAATCTGGGGATAAGGTATGACGCAGGTGTTAAGCCCGCCTTTGAATCGGGAGGAGCGGGAATGATGTCGACTCTAGACGACTATTCGAAATTTGCCCGGATGCTTTTAAACAGAGGCACTTACAAGGGCAGGCGTATATTAAATGAGATGGCCGTCCGTTACATGAGCACGACCATTCTTCCGCCGCACCAGCAGGACTCCTTTGCAAAGCGCCAGGAAAACCTGACCGGATATTCCTACGGCGCACTTATGCGTAAGGCGGTTCATCCTGAGATGGCCTGTCATATGACCTTTGAGGGAGAATATGGGTGGGATGGCTGGCTTGGGACCTTTTTTGAGAATATACCGTCATTAAATCTGTCTCTGGTGATGGGGATGCAGCTGTCGGATCCGGAGGGCAACTTCATATCCGAGAAGGTGAGGAATGTGGTGCATCCTTTTCTTGAATATTTATGATATAAGCGTCCAAAGTCCAAACGGCTTACCAGGCTTGCCTGATAAGCCGTTTGGCTTTGGACGCCCTGATCATATTTTATACGATATAAACGCCAAAACGAAAATTGTTTTGACGTTTACTGTAACGGTGATGTCTGGGATGAAAATTGTCCGTATACATTATAAAAGATTTCAGAACATTGACAATAATCGGATTTTATATGATATATTATAGGAGGAATAGTACTATTATTACCAAAACATCAGATATACATCAGGAGGAAAGAAGTATGAGGAAAATATTATTAACGGCAGGAGCATTTTTCGCTTCTGTTTTTCTGCTGGCTGTTCCGGTGAAAGCGGATATGGGAGAAGCGATAGCATATAATCCCCTGCTTCGTGACATTTATCATCTGGAGGATGCCAAACAGGATCTTCGCGGAAAGAGCAACAAATTAAAAACGTATCAGGACTCCGGGTCTCCCCAGAAAATGGTAGACGCGTCGCAGAGTGACGTGGACGCTGCCGCAAAGACTCTTGCAAATATTGATTCAATGATCAATAACCAGACGTTGATGATCGCATTATCCCCAAATCTGGCAGAAACAGGGACACCACTTATAGAGCAGGCAGCCGTATCCGCCGCGCAGGCCGCGCAGTTAGCGCTTATCAAACAGGCTGAAGCTAATCAGGCATCACTGAATGCTTTCGCGATGAACCAGGCACTGCTTTTAAATCAGGCCACTGTGGCGCAGGCGGCCATAGCAAACCAAAACGCGGTCGATAAGCAGCTGGAAGCCAACCAGGCTGCCGCTGCCTGTGCGCTTGCGAATCAGAACGCTGCCACGACAGCGATCGCCTATAACCCTCTCGTATTTGCATCCGTTGCTTCCAAGCCGGTCAACCCGCCGTATGCCCATAACCTGGTCCTGCTTGACAATATCAATAAGATCTCGGAAGCCCAGACAAAGGCCAAAGGGGCGCGCGAGATCGCAAACGCCACGTTATCGCAGATCAATAATATAAAGCCGGCGTTAGAATCCGCCAGAGCACAGGCAGAATATAATCCCGTGTTTGCGGCCAATGCCTCCGAGCTTCAGAACCGGCTGAACGCGCTGGAGGCCTCCTATGCTTCACAGAGCGCTGATGCTTCCGCGAAAGAAGCCACCTTCACCGAACTGCAGGCTACCCTTCCGACGGCAGGCTATGATCCGATGCTCGTGAAATACTATTACGCCAACTGGTAATGCCGCAAGGGTATCAGCAGGAAAAGCAGTCCATTTCATAAGGACCTTCCGTAACGGCCTCCGGTAAATGAAAAGCTTTGTAAATGCTGAATGATAAGAAGAACCCCGTGATCACCGGTTTTCCCGGTAATTACGGGGCTCTTCGCTCATAGGATAGGATTTACTCTTGTCACGGCACACCTTCGGTGCTTTAACCCGTAACTAACACGTAAATCCATTATACCGAAAAAAGTCATCACGCATTTTTTCAATACTATAGTAAACGACAAAATAAACTTTAAATTGACATGGTCATTGCCGGATTGTATAACTATGTTATTACCCACAGATGAAAGAAACATGATTTTCAAAGGTATGAATACAAGTAAACTGTTATCTTTTGAAAAACTTCATAACATCCGGGATCTCGGAGGACATGTACCATGCCTCCGCGGAAAGTGATTTTGCCGCTTCCCAGTATGCCCGGTTTATACGGCTTCTGATGGAGCCAAGGGAAAATGCGGTCGTATGGCATTGTACGGCAGGGAAGGATCGAGTGGGTATAGGAGCAGCGATCATTCAGGAATAAAAAAAGCGAGAACTACCAGGGAGGATGGATATGATTGAATTGAGTAATGAAAGAATAGAACAGATCCTGCACGAAGAGACAGCAAAAAAGGAAGAATATGAAGCTTTGAAGTGCTGAAAGTGACATAGAGGCCGCCAAAAGGTCGCTCAGGAAATTCAGCAAGGAGCTTCGGGATGTGAAAGGTATGGATTCTGTTGAAATCGGTGGGTTCCTGACATTTGCGGATTTCTTCTTTGACGGATTTATAGCAGATATCCTCGTACAGTCAAAGATCGGAAAAGCTCAGAGACAATGTGACGACGCGCTCAGGCAGGTCAGACAGATCCGCGGACAGTTGCTGGCATTGGCATAAAGAATATGGTTATTAAATTGGATAGGATAGAGGGGCTGTAATCATTGAACAGCCCCTGTTTTTTTGATGTCAGACATTTATCATGGCATACAGTATACAACATATTGTTCTTAATTCTGAAATCAATGGCGTATTCAGTATGAATCTGCTATCATAGTCCATAGTGAAAAGCTAATAGGAGGGTGTGTTATGAACGATCAGGATAAGAGAGCTGTAGAAGGCATGGCTCGTTGCGGGATAGATTTCGAAGGGCTGTGTGCGTCTTTTCCAAAGTTTCCCAGAGAGGATTTTGATGGTTTGTAATTCCTCCCGCAAAGAAAGGATAACGCACATTTACAACAAAAAATGAGATAAAACCGATCTTGTACTGTACGCCCAAAAGACCGTCCTGTTTCAGGCGGTCAACGAAGGATGAATATTCAGCACATCGCAAAGGGCGTATCTGTGAAAAGCGATGGCAGCACGGATGCCGGCATACCGCGTGGGTATGGGATCAGCTTTCCGGAACATTCAGAACAGCTGCAGATATCTTTTCCGTAAAGCGACATGATAAGCTCAGC
>JAIKXO010000226.1 GCA_024684065.1 Lachnospiraceae bacterium | reverse complement strand
GGATAGACATATGGAGCATGATGTTTTCCTAAAGAAATACACAACACATCTAAATGAAAACCAACTTAAGGCCGTCCAGACAGTGGACGGTCCTATTCTGTTGCTCGCAGTTCCGGGATCCGGTAAGACAACCGTGCTTGTAACAAGGCTTGGATATATGATTTACTGTTCCGACATAGCCCCTCAGAACATACTTACCTTAACTTATACGGTATCAGCGACCAAAGATATGCAGATGAGATTTGAAAAGATCTTTGGAGAAGGCAGTTCGCAGGGACTTGAATTCAGGACGATCAACGGTATCTGCTATAAGATGATCCAGCAATTTGCCCGTCTCACAGGAAAATCCGAGGATTCCATCTTCAGGCTTATCACGGATGAGAAGGAGAGTGCCAAGATTGTATCCGATATCTTAGTGGATTTCATGAGCGAATATCCCACTGAGAGTGAGATAAAGGCCGTAAAGAGCCTTATAACATATTGCAAAAATATGATGCTTGAAGACGATGAGATAGAGAGCATAGGCAGGGAAGAAGGAATAAAGCTTCTGAACATATTTAAGGCGTATAATAAATACTTAAGAGACAACAGGCTCATGGACTATGATGATCAGATGATCTATGCATACAGGATGTTAAAGTCATCTCCGGAGCTCCTAAAGCTCTACCGTGACAGATACAGATATATATGTGTGGATGAGGCCCAGGATACATCAAAGATCCAACACATAATAATAGGCCTTTTGGCAGGGCAGAACGGGAATCTTTTCATGGTAGGGGACGAAGACCAGAGTATTTACGGCTTCAGGGCTGCCTACCCGGAGGCGCTCCTTAACTTTGAAAAGGACCATCCAAAGGCCAGGGTTCTGGTTATGGACCAGAACTACAGGTCAAATGCAAAGATAGTTGATGCAGCAGACCTGTTCATACAGCATAACAAGGAAAGGCATGAAAAACACATGCGCTCCACTAAGGAGCCGGGCAATGACATAAATCTCATAGATCTTAAGACAAGGTCTAATCAGTACAGTTATCTGCTAAAAGTAGCCATGAACTGTGACAGGGAGACGGCAGTGCTGTACAGAGATAACGAAAGTGCCATCCCCCTAATAGACCAGCTTGACAGGAACGGGATCAAATTCAGGATAAAGAGCGTTGACATGGCTTTCTTTACCCACAGGGTAGTGACTGATGTAACTAATATAATGAGGTTTGCCCTGGATACATATGATACCGATCTTTTCATGAAGATTTATTTCAAATGCCAGACATATCTTAAGAAAGCCCAGGCTGAAAAGATGTGCCATATAAGCAGGCAGAGGGAGATCCCTGTATTAGAAGCTGCAGAGTATGTTGATGACATAAATGGCAGGATCAGGGGAAACTGCAGAGGAATGGCAACCAACCTCAGGAACATGTTAAAGGAAAACCCCGGTAAAGCTCTGTTCAGGATAGAGAAGACTCTTGGATATGGAGAATACCTTGAAAACAATGACATAGATGCCAATAAGATGTTCACGCTCAAGGTGCTGTCGCACAATGAGAATTCTATAGGTGGGTTCCTTAGAAGACTTGAGTATCTACAGAAATTGCTGAGAGACATGAAGCCTGATTATGGATGTAATTTCATCCTTTCCACAATTCATTCATCAAAGGGTCTTGAATATGACAGGGTATTCCTTATGGATGTATGCGATGGGGTCTTCCCAAGTAAGGTCAATAAGACTCTGGGAGGAGGTACACCTCAGGAAAAGAAGGAGTTTGAGGAAGAAAGAAGGCTGTTCTATGTTGGGATGACAAGAGCCAAGAACGATCTGAATATCTTCAAGTTCAAATCGGAAAGCTCCTGTTTTCTCAAGGAAATGAGAATCCCTTATGTAAAACCACCTAAGGATGCACTGACAGCAAAGCCCAAGGTTGCAATAAAACCTAAGAATAAGCCATATACAGCGGCAGTCAGTGATACCATAACCTCAAGTGACTTTGATCTCATGATAGGAGAGAGAGTAGTCCAGGGCAGATATGGCGCAGGTTCGGTAACGGATGTTATATATGATGACAAAGGGAAAGTTAAGAAGTTTGAAGTCACATATGATACAGGTGAAGAGAAGGCTTATATGTTTCCTGCGGCTTTTGCAAACGGTATGAGGCTGGAGGACGGCAGAGAAGTACCTGTAAATCCAGTAGAAAAGCCTAAGGCGGCAGTGAAAGAAAAGCCTGTTGTGGCAGCAAAATCCATCGAGATAAAGGTCAAGGCTAAGCCTGCCGGAAAGAATAAACCTAATACCTATGCATACTGGGCTGAAAAGTATCCAAACCACGTGGTCATTAAGAAGGAGGGAGCTTTTTGGACGACCAGAGGAGAATCGGCTGAGGCATTGAGCCGGATCCTGGGATATAAGCTCGGTGGTAATCCAGATAATCCTATGACAGGGTCGCCGGCACTAGAGCCCATAGTATATGGTCTCAATAACCATGAAATCAATTATGTCGTGATAGAAGACGGAGAGATAGTAGATCAGGCGGATTTTGACTGAATTAGGATTATACAACCCATGTACTGTTAACTCTTTTTCATTCATGTTACTCTTTACACAGGAGGGAACAGACATGGAAAAAAAAGAAGATATTAAAAATCGAAATAGTTTTGACAATCTGTCCTTGTTTTGGGACATAAAAAAGGGGCATCGCCCAGATGAATCAATCATCTAAAGCGACAGCCCCCTTATTTATCAGTGCGGAGAAAGGGACTTGAACCCTCACGATATTGCTACCACAGGCACCTGAAGCCTGCGCGTCTGCCAATTCCGCCATCTCCGCGTATGCGGCGTTAAAACCGCCGCTGTCTATTGTATAATTTTTTTTTCCGCAGGTCAAGCCGTTTTGCTTTTTGCAAGTTCGGCAAGTGTCGAGAAGCCTGCTGCGTCGTTTACAGCCATCTCTGCCAGCATCTTTCTGTTGATATCGATTCCGGCATTCTTAAGGCCGTGCATCATCTGGCTGTATGTAAGACCGTTGATACGGGCTGCAGCATTGATACGTGTGATCCAGAGCTTTCTGAAATCTCTCTTTCTCTGCTTACGTCCCGCATATGCGGAATTGAGAGCTCTCATTACGGACTGCTTTGCAACCCTGTACTGCTTTGAACGGGCTCCTCTGTAGCCCTTTGCCAGCTTTAATACTCTGTTATGCTTCTTCTTTGCGTTTAAACCACCTTTTATCCTAGCCATTTTTCATCTTCCTTTCTGTCTTAAGCAAACTGCTAACGTTATCAAAGTTACGGAAGTATCTTCTTCATTTCCTTCTCGTTGGTCGAATCCGTCATAACCGCATGTCTTAAGTTTCTCTTTGTCTTAGGAGATTTCTTGGTAAGAATATGGCGCTTGTACGCCTTATTTCTCTTTAACTTTCCGGTGCCTGTCACCTTAAAACGTTTTGCTGCTGATCTGTTTGTCTTCATCTTTGGCATGATATTCTCATCCTCCTCTGTAAATTATTTTTTCCCCGCAAGCTGCATCGTTATCGTTCTGCCCTCTGTCTTGGCAGGCTTTTCGATGACAGCCGTTTCGCCCAGCATTTCGGCGAAATCATCCAGGATATGTTTACTCGCATTCATGTGTGCCATTTCTCTTCCTCTGAAGCGCAGCGTGACCTTAACCCTGTCTCCGCGTTCAAGGAACTTTCTGGCTGCATTGGCTTTTGTGTTCAGATCGTTCGTGTCGATATTTGGAGAAAGCCTTATCTCCTTTATCTCGATGATCCTCTGCTTCTTCTTGGCCTCCTTGCTCTTGCGGGTCTGCTCGTATTTATACTTGCCGTAATCCACGATCTTGCAGACGGGCGGCTTGGCAGTAGGCGCAATCTTTACCAGATCCAGATCTGCCTCCTCGGCAGCCTGAAGGGCTTCTTTAACAGACATGACTCCCAACTGTTCCCCGTCAGGACCTATAACCCTTACTTCCTTGTCCCGTATCTGTTCATTGATAAATAAATCGCTAATAGCCTTGTACCTCCATTTGATCACAAAAAACCATCGGGCAGAAGAGGATCTTACCGCCTGCCCGCAGCGCCCGACACGTCCGGCTCTTCCGAAATTATCACTTATGCGTCTGGCGCATTAAATAAGTGCGCACCGCAAAACAGCACGCACTTACATTAATATCCTTAAATATTAACGCCTGTAAGCTGCCGGAAACGGCGCCGCAGGGTGAGAGCACTGCTCTGCTTGATTCACACAAGTGAGAGATTAACACATCAAAGTTTCAGTGTCAAGTCTCACGCTTATTTTTCTTTATTTTCCTCAACCTTATCCTCACGGCGGACTCTGTCGGCGATCTCCTTCGTTACATCCTCAATAAAGTCGCCGATATTTTTGCTTCCCTCATCGCCTTCAAAGCGCGAGCGAACGGAAACGGTACCGTTCTCGGCCTCCTTGGCCCCGACAACGAGCATATAAGGTATGCGCTCAAGCCGTGCCTCCCTGATCTTAAAGCCTATCTTCTCCGAGCGCTCATCTGCCTCCGCACGTATGCCTGCTGCCTTGAGCTTTGAAACGATCTCATCCGCATACTCATTGAACTTGTCGGAGATCGGAAGAACTCTGGCCTGTACAGGCGAAAGCCAGGTAGGGAATTTACCGGCATAGTTCTCGATCATAACGCCAATAAATCGCTCGACCGAACCGAATACAACCCTGTGTATCATAACGGGCCTGTGTTCCTCGCCGTCGGCTCCGATATAGGTGAGTTCGAAATTCTGCGGAAGCTGGAAATCCAGCTGACAGGTAGCGCACTGCCAGGTCCTGCCGAGACAGTCCTCAACGTGGAAGTCTATCTTGGGTCCGTAGAAAGCTCCGTCTCCCTCGTTTATCTCATACTCCATGCCCAGATTTTCAAGAGCTCTCTTTAAGCCGTTTGTGGCTTTCTCCCAGTCCTCCAGAGAACCCATATGATCCTCGGGCATCGTGGAAAGCTCCACATGGTATTTAAATTCGAGCTTCTCATATACTTCATTTACAACATGAACGATATGTGCGACTTCATCTTCGATCTGGTCCATCGAAAGAAATTCATGGGCATCGTCCTGATGGAAGGCCCTGACCCTCATAAGACCGTGAAGAGCTCCGCTCTCTTCGTAACGGTGAACAAGTCCCACCTCCGCATATCTTAAAGGCAGCTCCCTGTAGGAACGGGGCTGGTTCTTATATACCAGTATGGATCCCGGACAGTTCATGGGCTTTATGCAGAAAAGCTGTTCATCCTCTCCCGAAGCCACCTGTGCCGTGTACATATTTTTCTGGTAATGATCCCAGTGTCCGCTCGTTACCCATAAATGCTGGTCGAGCATTACCGGGGTCTCGATCTCCTGATAGCCGTTCCTCTCATGCACCTCGCGCCAGTATTTCATCAGTTCGTTTCTGAGAATCATGCCGTTTGGAAGGAAGAACGGGAAACCCGGCCCCTCATCGGAAAACATGAAGAGCTTCATTTCTTTTCCTATCTTACGGTGATCCCTCTGCTTTGCCTCCTCGAGCATAAAAAGATAGGCGTCGAGCTCGGACTGCTTTGCAAAAGCCGTACCGTAGATACGGGTCAGCATCTTGTTTTTGGAATCGCCCCTCCAGTATGCCCCGGCAAGCTTCATAAGCTTGAAGGCCTTTACGCCTTTGGTTGACATAATGTGAGGACCGGCACAAAGATCCGTGAACTCTCCCTGCCTGTACATGCTTATTACCGCATCCTCGGGAAGATCCTCTATAAGCTTTACCTTGTAAGTCTCATTCCGCTCTTCGAAGAATTTGATCGCATCGGAACGCTCCATCTCAAAACGCTCAAGCTTAAGATCCTCCTTGACGATCTTCTTCATTTCCGCTTCTATCTTGTCGAAATCTTCTGTCGTCAGCACGACATCGCTGTCCACATCGTAATAAAAACCGTCCTTTGTGGAAGGTCCTATCGCAAGCTGTATATCGGGATACAGGCGCTTGAGGGCCTGAGCCAGAACATGGGAAGCCGTATGCCTTATCGTCGCAAGACCGGCCTCGTC
>JAIKXO010000205.1 GCA_024684065.1 Lachnospiraceae bacterium | reverse complement strand
TTTTCTTCATAATCCGCCTCCTTTTCATAACTATGTCTTAATCAATCAAAGGCGTCCAATAACGATACCCGTTCTTGTCCGTGATCATATAACATACCGATTTCTTACCCTTGACCTTGATGTTGCGTATCTCCGGGTTTTCACTCATTGTCATGGGATACCCGAAAAAGTAGTTGTTGATGAACTCGCCGTAGTAATTATAGTAGTCGCAGACGTAATCCACACGGTCGCCCGCCCTGACGGAAATCAGATCACTTGTCATCTCCTCAAAGCTTAAGTCGGTTCCTGGGCCTTCCGCTATGACCTTTGCGCCCCTGATAAAGCCCTGGGGATGTTCGGTATCGAATACCAGGATCAGGTTGACGTGCCGGTCGTTCAGGAACGCGGGCACATAGCCTGTAATCGTATAGCTTCCGTCATCATGATCCACAGTTTTAAGGTGGTAAAAGGCGACGGGCTGCTTATCGATCGAAAGCCAGGTTCCGTCATATTTGGCCAACAGGTTGCCGTAATCGTCAAATTTGAACAGCGGATCAAGCCCAAGGTCGATAAAGCCGCCCCCGTCATCCACAAAAACGTTGAGCTTGATGGTATCGACATTCTCCCATTCCTGCTCTGTAAGGGCAAGAACCTTCTGGAGCTTTCTGTTCCTGGTCCACTCAAAATGATCCTGGTTAAGAAGCGCGCCTCCCTGCTGTGCGGAAGGCTTTTCCCCTGCCAGGACACTGATGATCCCGTCCCCGTCGGAAACCGTGCCGGAAAAGTCCGCGACCGCCTCCCTGGATTCTGCTCCCTCCGCACCGTTTACGGCAAGGTCAATGTTTTCCCTTGCAGAACGGGCAAGCTCACCTGCGCCCTCTTTAATTTCATCTGGATCAATCTCCCGGATCTGTTCAGACACAAACTGCTTGATGTCGGCAAAAGTCACGCCTTCCGATACCGCATTGATTACAATGAGTATCAGCACCAGCCAGAGCCATCCGCGGCCTCCCCGCCGTCGCAGGCCGGGACGGCTCCCATAGCCTCCGCTGTTGCCAACCGGACCTCCCAGATCCAGCCCGTCGCCGCGGCGGTCTACGCTGCCGCTCCCGGTAGTCGTATATTCTTCTCTGCTTGTCGGCCTATCTGACATCCTCCTGCCTCCGATTGATTCGCAAAACCTCTGTCAGTTCAACCTCATTCGTCGATTTCCCTGATCCTCTTTTGCTCTTTTCTTACATATTTTGTCCCGGCCACGATAAAGCAGACCATAGAACCAAGAAAAATCACAAGCCCAAAAGCGTTATGAAATATGATCAGTGCAAGCCCTCCGATGCCCGGCCCAAGCGCAAGCAGCAACAGCGCCTTCGCCCACATCCCGGCATATTCCTTCGGGTGTTTGTCATCAAAGGCCCATCTTGCGCGCCAGAACAGGTAATCCCTTAAAAAGCCCGGAGATATGGCGGAAAGCCCCGCCGCCACGACTAACCCCGCCGCAAAAAGCTCCATCAGATATCCGACCATTTCCACACTTTCCATACTGTGGACCTCCCTTCACTTTGTAAGGTCTATCTTATCTCCGAACAGATCATCATATCCCCTGCCGGTTTTACGATCGATCACATACCAGGCAGAGGTCGCGGTATGATCCCCCATATCCTCATAAAGATGGATGGTCACATTGTCACCTTCTGTACTATCGACCTCTGCGATGGGAGGACGGTAGTTATAATGCCTCTCATAATAATCCTGCGCCATTTTGCAGAGCTCCACATTTGTATAGCCGGAGGCGGACTTTTGCGAGCCTGAGCCTGAAGACTTTGAGCTTTGTGATCCCGTGGCAGATGAGACCGGAGCCTTATTTTCGTAAGACTGAATGAATTTAATATTGTTCTTTTCATACTGATTTAATGACTTTTCGATCGCGCTGTCGGAAACATCTGTCGGATAGTACCAGCTCTTACTGTTAAAATATGACTGAAGAGCGCTGTCCTTAAACTTCCTTCCGTGGCGTGCATATATCTCATTCCTGCCGATACGGAGCGTTTCCTTATCAAGTCCGGCAAGATCGGCCTTCTTCAGATTCCTTGAGGCGCTGTCAGGGAAGATATAATCACCTGCTCCCTTTGTATTCAGATCAGGAGTATTTGAAATAAAGCAGTAATCATGATCGTTCTTCGTAAAGCAAACCTCAAATTCGCAGTCCGCGTTATCGCCCCACCAGTTATCATGCAGATATCTTACAGTGTATACGCCATCCTCCACATAGCCGGACAGCACCGTACATTCGATCCAGTTTGTATCCCCATGCTCAAACACGTAAATGTTCATTTTTTTGATATATACCCAATCCAGAGGGTTTCGCATCTTCGCATAGGGCAGACCGGTAGTCCTCTTCACGTAATCCTTCACATCCTCCGCATCTAAAATGGTCAGATCTGCGATGACCTCCCTGTTCCCTGTCTTTTCAAGATATGCCTTTTCAACCGCCGTTGTCCATTTTACTTCTTCAAGACCGGCTCCGTTATAAAAAACCTCATGCCAGTCTATATACTGCGGACTGTCATATTCAGAGAGCAGAAATCCGTAATATTCCATACTGTTCAGATCTCTGGATATGATACGACACTCCCTCTCAGTCAGCTTACCGTCATCATGCACATTATCACTGTTTGCTGACCGGTTTGCCTGTGTGGAAGGTTTATACGCCGAACTGTCGGACACTTGTTTATACCCCGAAAGTAAAAAGCCCAGGCTTAACACCAGAATTGTTATATAGTATCTCATGGGTAACCTCCTCCTAATATGCTTTATTACGTCATAGTATATATGATTCAAGGGTCAAAAGCCTGACTCCACAGCAAACTTGTTTGCCGGTGGAGGAATGGCTTTATGACCCGTCCCGATATGAGCATGAAGTGGGAGCGCTGTGTGCCGGTGGCACACGTCCAGCGCGGTCTGCACTTCGTTCCGGTCGTCGCTAAACGTGCGCCACCGGCGCACAGCGACCCCACGGAATGCGAGCTGTTCTGTCGCCGTCTCATAGCTACCAAACCTCCCTCCTCTGGATCTGTCGTTATTATTTTATCCAAATCGCCGGCCTGACTCCGTGCTCCCAGTGAGCGCTCTCGGCGCCTCCTATATTGCCACTCGGAAATACAAAATATACAGCCTTGGAATGGTATCCCTGGGTTCTTAGGAAGAAGAAATCAGGATCCTCCACGGCGGCAGGCACCGTATCTCCCTCATAGAAATATTGAGGCCTCGTCTCTTCGATGCAGACGGTCTTTAACGCCTCCGTGTCAATCAGGACATCTCCTGTCTCCGGGTCGGTCATTATCTCGCCCGTTTCCGGATCCTTCACGCCAAAATACTTCTCCACCTCGGAAAGGCTTAGGGCAAACACTTTATCCTCTGTATCATTCCCGCCTTCTTTATCGTCATTTTCCAGGATGACAGTCTGTATATGCTTTTTCTCGGATTCCGAAAAAGCTTTTTCGTAAAAATAACCGTTCATCCATTTCCGCAGATCGCTGGTTTCCCAGGTGACTTCTACGTTCTCATAATTATAAGACATAAAATCGAGGCTGTATCGGCTCAAAAGAAGCTTTGCTCCTTCCGCTTCATCCAGCACGATCCATTCGATCGGCTTCCCCTTCGGATACTCGCCGAACTCTGCGTACTCAATGCTGTCTTCCTCCAGAGACTTTGTAAAGTCCGCCTTTTCGGGCATTGAGGCAATTTTAGTCACAACCGCATCGTCTGTATCGGCTTCATCTTCCTCTTCCCCGTAATCCGGCTCAGAAAGAATCTCCTGAATATCTATGGATAAATCTGCCATAGTGAAATCGCCAGCCGGATTTTCATAGCTCTCCATCATTTCCTTGCCCGGCTCAAAGCCCTCCATGCTGTAGCCCTTTGCAT
Organism: Lachnospiraceae bacterium; assembly: GCA_024684065.1. The sequence goes on along the minus strand of JAIKXO010000205.1, from coordinate 3,315 downwards.
CCGCGACAAGCCTTGCCTCCTCTAAGAATATCCCGCTGATCCTGCTGTTGCCCTCCATGAATACCGCCCAATCCCATAAGGTTGTCTCCCCCGTTGTATCGACCTGCCAAATCTCCCTCTCGCCTGCACTTTCCGGGTCAAACTTTTCGTCAAGGCTGCCGTCTTCATTGGCCTCGGAATATCTCACGTCATACCACTGATAACCTCGCCCCGCCGTGTCATCCTGCCATTTTCCGGGCGAAACCCTGCTCATGGGGTCAAAACGGTAATACGAGGCGATTCCTTCTGTCAGATAATCCATCATACCGGAAAGCTCCCCTCCCTCTTTAAAGGTCAGGTTGGTGCGGATCTGATAATAGCCTTCATTGATTTCCCCCGAGGCGGCTTGCTTTTCCGGATCCCAGGGAAATATCATGTCCGGCTCCTCATACAAGCCGTATTCATAAATGCTCATTCTTTTATTCTTATCGTCAAACTTAACATATACTGTTTCACAGGTGCCGACAGGCCCATACAAAGCGGCATTATAGGCCACGGACTGCATCAGGTACGGCCTGAGCCCGGCAGCTTCTTCTGAAGGCTTTTTCGCTGCCGTTTCTGTTATATCAGATTTCACATCCTCGGCAATTTCAACGATATCCCCCACATCGCCGCAGGCTGTCAGCCCGGCGATCAAAACTGCAAAAAAGCAGATAATAATCCTCTTTTTCATAAACACCTCCTTAATAAATCACCGTCCGGTCTGTGATATTTGCAGACTCCGCAACATTCTTCCATGAATAAATCCTCCCGCCTTTCAAAACAGATCATATGATTTCCAAAAAGCTGTTGTTTTATTTAGTCTTCTGGGATATCCCCTTTATCGTGTTCAACGCCCAGTCCTCATTTATTACGGTCACCACACTGCCGCAGAACGGACATTCCGCCGTTTGGTTAATATTCAGGGGCGCGCCGCAATGCGGACAGCTTACGGTTCTCTTTTCCGGCATGTCTTCGGTCACGACTCCGGATTTCCGGCAGAGATCCCATTCATATTCCAGGAACTTCTCATTTTTTCTGCTTCCGGTGACTACTTCCCCTGTCCTGTCATCGATCTCATAATCGATAATCCGGGTCTTCAGCCGTGCCACCATATGATCAAGCCCCGACTCCTGATAAAAACCGCACAGCCTGACCCCCATAACCGCTATCCGTTCTGTACAGGGCGTGATCCCGTTTCTTCTCTTCTCCGAAAGCTGTCTCTCGCTCTGGTTATAGAAGCTGTCTGTCAAATAAGGCCGTATACTTTCCAGGTTTCTTTCATGCCAGGCATCCTGCAGCTGTACATACAGGTTGGACAGACGTTCGCAGAACGCGCTCTCCTGAAAGCCGGGATCCAGCTCCCCGTATTCTTTGATGGGACGCAGCTTTTGCCCGTCCGGCGACCCACCTCGCAGCTCTCGCATCCTGAGGACTTCATCTGTCTCCTCATCTTCATCCTCGGGCTTCTTTCCCCTGATCTTATCAATGATCGGCTTAATCAGGGCATAATAAATGATCATAATAATGACAAGAGCGATCGCGATGACCCAGCTTAAGGCCTCGGTTTCCAGATCCGAAATAAAGCCACCGCCGCCGTGGCTTTCTCCGGATGTTCCTCCTCCATAGTCTGAATTTCCCGCAAAATTCCCAAAATCCGCCCTGGTTTTTATTGGCTCCGCCAGAGCCATAAAGGCAAATATAAAGGCCAGAATGATCAGCAGGCGTTTCAGGTGTTTTCTCATACTGTTCCTCCAAAAAAGTTTACCCGCAATAAATCGTCAATATTTAGCCGTCTAACCGGCAATTCAGTATAATCCGTTCCCGGCCAATCCTGACATATCAATACCGGAGCTAATAAGCTTTAAAATCAGCTCAACAATCCTGTCTATATATTCGTCGCTAAGATAAAGCCCAAGCTCCTTAAGAACCTCTCTTACCAGATCCTCCACCGCCTCCTTCGTGGTCGGTTTTTCGGAAATGATCCGCGCCTTGATAGCAGAAACCAGCCTGGCAGCGTCCTCCTTAGAGCCAACGGCCTCGGCAAGCTCGCCGGTCGTGATCAGTTCATCGATCGCCACATCCACGACCACATCGGATATTGAAGTCCCCGAAAGCCTTTCGTAAGCCTTGACCGCACCGATCAGAGCAGCGGTTCCGGAAATATCAAAGGGCCCGGCAACTATAATATCCGCATTTTTAACGCCTGCGGTCATAAACGCATTCTGATACATTTCCGGTGTGCAGTAGCTGATATTTTTTGTTGTCACCCTGACGCCATAGTCCTCCTCCATCGGTCTCACAAGCACAGAGGAGAGCGCGTTTTTTCCGATTAGGGAAGGATCGATATACGGATCTAAAAAGGTGTGCTCCTCCTCATTTGTCACATAGACAACATCCGCATTGGCATACTCCTCCTGCGAGATATCCATAAGCTGTAATACCGTACCGAGCTGCTGCTTATTCAGATCGTTGCCAAGCGCAAGGTAAAGCTGTGAATCCACATTCTCCTCGCCGACTTCGTTACCGGAAGCAGAGCCGTCCTTTTCCCCGACATCTGACCTGTTGTGTTCTGCAGGAACATTCTCAGCTTCTTTTTTCGCTGCTGCCTCCCTCTTATATGCCTCAAACATTTCAGGATCCATCCCCTCCGGTGCCTCTTCCGATTGCAGCAAAGCGTCCACATCTACCTCGTACAGATCCTCAGTATTGCCGCCACAGGCAATAAGCGGCAGGGACAATGCCGCGCTCAGTAATACTGCTATAAGTCTCTTCCGTTTCATAATCCACTCCTCCATTGAAATAACGTTTGATATTTTATTAATCCGAAGCTAACCGCGCCTTCACGCGGTCAAATGATCTCGTCACGTAGAGCTCATCATAGGCCAATTTCTCTGTCACTTCTGAATCATCTGTTTCTTCAGCTTCCGAGCTTTAAAGGATCCGATCATCGGATTATAGACTCACGCCTTGTACGAATGCTCCATCCCTATCATGTACTGCCAGATTGGCAGCTCCTTATCTACTGACTCAAATTTATGAGACATATGTCAAAAAACTTGCCAAATGAATTTTTCAATGAAAAATAAATTTGGCAAGTTTTTTTTATGCTTACCTATGTTTAATTCATTTTCCTGTGCTTCTCTTTTATTCCCCTGTTTTCAGCCATATATGCAACCATCTGCGGGGTTCTCCCAGATGATCAATTCTTAAGCCCGTTATTACATTTGCCATCATACGTTCCTGATTCTTTACAGCCTTTCCCGCGCATCAGATTTCCTCATACCGCTCTTATTC
>JAIKXO010000202.1 GCA_024684065.1 Lachnospiraceae bacterium | reverse complement strand
TTTTGAGTTATTATTAAATTCTTTTTGACAAATGGCAATTATGTTGTATAATGAGATAGTTGCTAGTTTTTTTAGGCAATGGGTGTCCGTAGCTCAGCTGGATAGAGCAACGGCCTTCTAAGCCGTGGGTCGGGGGTTCGAATCCCTTCGGGCACATATATGATGACAGGATTTATTCCGTTGATCCATTATTGCCGAAAAGTCCTGAAAACAGATCTTTTCGGATCTCCTGAGTCCGGCAGGCCGGATTAAGAGAAATTATGCGATTGACCTATTGATAAATATGGTGGGTATGGCGCAGTTGGCTAGCGCGCCAGATTGTGGCTCTGGAGGCCGTGGGTTCGAGTCCCACTACCCACCCTTAAGCGGCAGGGGTATGGCCGTGAAAACATAGGGCTATCGCCAAGCGGTAAGGCACAGGGTTTTGATCCCTGCATCCGCTGGTTCGAATCCAGCTAGCCCTGTTTGGCGGAAACATATAATAGCCATGATACGGGACACTAGCTCAGTCGGTAGAGCACTTGACTTTTAATCAAGTTGTCTGGGGTTCGATTCCCCAGTGTCTCAGAAGAAAGAGGAAAGCGTTGAAAATACGGGTTTTCAGCGCTTTCTTTTTTTGTGCGTGAATATTTTACCGATTAAAAAATCACAACTTTTGTTTATCTGAGCGTAAAGACGGATCATTAACGAAGTAATATACTCCTTTCAACAGTTGTTTATGAAAAACACAAACGTTTAAATTTAAAGGAGGATTCTGAAAATGAAGAAAAGATTACTTGCGTTCACACTGATCGCGGCTCTGGGCAGCGCACTGCTTACGGGTTGTTATGCGGGATATCCTGCGGCCGGCACGGGAGCCGCTCCTGCTTCGGAGACTTCGAAGCCCGCTAATGATAAGCTTGTAGTAGGTTTTGCACAGATAGGGCAGGAATCAGGCTGGCGTGACGGAGAGACCAACGACATTCAGTGGTATGCAGCACAGCATACCGACACTCTCGATCTCGTATTTGCGGACGCACAGCAGAAGCAGGAAAACCAGATCAAGGCGATCCGTAACTTTATCGAGATGGGCGTTGACGTTATAGCGTTTCCCCCTGTAGTAGAGACCGGCTGGGAGGCAGTGCTTACGGAATGTAAGGAAGCAGGGATTCCCGTAATACTTGTAGACAGAGGTGTTGACGAGTCCTGCGCAGATCTTTATGATACCCAGATCTCTTCGGATTTCATCTGGGAAGGTGCTCAGGCGGCTGACATCGTAGGAGAGCTTCTTTCGGGGAGCGGCAAGGTTGTAGAGCTTGAAGGAACAGTTGGCGCATCGGCTGCTAATGAACGTAAGGAAGGCTTTGACGGCGAGCTTGCGGAAAAATATCCGGATATAGAGATCATCGCTTCACAGACAGGAGATTTTACAAGGTCCCTCGGCAAAGAGGTCATGGAGTCTTTCTTAAAGTCCTATGATGAAATAGATGCGGTATTCGCGCACAATGACGATATGGCTCTCGGTGCGATCGAGGCGATCAAGGAAGCAGGGAAGAAGCCCGGAGAGGATATCAAGATCGTAGGCTGCGATGGCGTTAAGGGTGCTTTCGAGGCAATGGTAGCAGGCGAGATGAACGGAACGGTTGAATGCAATCCCTGCCTTGCGGAGCAGATATTCGATACCGCAGCAAAGCTTAAGGCAGGCGAAACGGTAGATAAGTGGATCGTATCCAACGACGGTGTATTCACCCAGGAAGACGCGGAAGCAGAGCTCCCGAACCGTACATATTAAGCCTCGGCTTATTATTCGGACATCATTAAAGACAAACCAGACGCGGAACTCCGGCTTTCGGTTGGCGTAAGCCATCCGGAGCCGGAGTTTCGGCCTGAAAAGCATAAGAATCAACAATTCAGGACAAAAGGGAGAAAGCATGGGGAATAATATATTATGCATGGAACATATCAATAAAGAATTTCCGGGTGTCCAGGCATTGAATGATGTAGAGTTCTCTCTGAGATCGGGAGAGATCCACGCGCTTTTGGGAGAGAACGGAGCCGGAAAGTCAACACTGATCAAGGTGCTGACCGGTGTAGAGCCAAAGGATTCAGGGACTATTCTCATGGACGGAGCGGAAATCTCGCCTAAAAGCCCGATAGATGCCCAGAATGCCGGAATAAGCACCGTATATCAGGAGGTCAATCTGTGCCCGGATCTTTCGGTGGCGGAAAATGTTTTTATAGGCAGGGAACCCAGGAAGGGCAGACGGATCGACTGGAAAAGCGTAAACGAAAAGGCCGGCGAACTCTTAAAGGATTTTGACCTGTCCATAAATGTAGAGGAAAGGCTCGACAATTATCCTGTAGCAGTACAGCAGATGATAGCTATCGCAAGGGCAGTGGACGTAAAGGCAAAGGTCCTTATCCTGGATGAGCCCACCTCCAGCCTGTCCACGCAGGAAGTGAATAAGCTGTTTGCCATTATGCGGATGCTCAGAGAACGCGGAATGGGTATTATTTTTGTAACACATTTTCTTGATCAGGTATATGAGGTTTCGGACCGCATTACCGTACTCAGAAACGGCACCTATGTCGGCACCTATGAAGCGGAAAAGCTGCCCATGATCGAGCTGGTGGGGAAAATGATCGGAAAGGACTACGAGTCTTTGGAAGCCATTCCGAAGCTCTCTTCCGGGCAGACGGACAGAGAAGAGCTTCTCAGGATCTCACATGGTTCCACGGGCGAGATCTCGGATGTAAATATATCGGTCGGGAAAGGAGAGGTTACCGGGTTTTCAGGTCTTCTCGGCTCGGGAAGGAGCGAGATGGCAAGGCTCATATTCGGCGCCGATAAAAAGCTTTCGGGAACAACCCTGATAGATAAAAAAGAGGTTCAGATAAACAGTCCGCTGGATGCGATCCTGAATGACATAGCTTTTTGTCCTGAGGACAGAAAAAAAGAAGGAATAATCGGAGACCTTTCCATAAGGGAAAATATAATCATAGCGTTACAGAGCAAAAGAGGCATACTGCGAAAAATATCAAAGAAGGAAGCTGATGAGATCGCTGAAAGTCTGATAAGGGAGCTGGACATAAAAACCCCGTCCGCCGACCAGAAAATAAAAAATCTTTCAGGAGGAAACCAGCAAAAGGTATTGTTGGCCAGATGGCTTGCCACAAAGCCCAGGCTTTTGATACTTGATGAACCTACAAGAGGTATTGATATAGGAGCAAAGGCCGAGATACAGAAAACCGTGGTTGAACTAGCAAAAAACGGCATGAGCTGCGTCTTTATTTCATCGGAGTTTGAGGAAATGGAAAGATGCTGCACTAAAATGTTCGTTCTGAGAGACAAAAAAATAGTAGGCGAACTATCCGGAGACGAGATAAGCCAGAGCGCTATCATGAAGCAGATAGCGGGAGAGGAAAACGTATGAAGAAGATTGCACAGAAAATGGAATTTAAACCCTTCTGTGTGCTTGTCGCTATCATTCTTATATGCGGGGTCATATCGGGAGGAGATTTTTTTAAGATCACAATAGTGGACGGGCATTTTTACGGAAGGCTTATTGATATTTTGAGAAACGGGAGCCGCTATGCGATCCTTGCGGCAGGCATGACCATGGCACTCGGAACGGGGGGAACCGATATTTCCGTCGGGTCTGTAATGGCGATTTCCGGAGCGATCGCCTGCTCCGTAGTAGATGAAAGGATCCTTCCCGGACTTTCCGGCAATGTTTTTTCCGCGGTTCTCATCGCTCTTCTTGCAGGCGCAATATGCGGGGCCTGGAACGGCTTTATGATAGCAAAGCTCAAAGTCCAGCCCATGGTGGCGACGATGATCCTGCTGACTGCGGGACGGGGCATCGCCCAGCTTATAGCGGACGGAAAGATCGTAACGATCACCTCGGAGTCATATTACAGCATAAGCGGGGGCTATATCCTCGGACTCCCGGCTCCCATGTTTATAGCGGCAGGCGTTGTGGCCCTGTTCCTTATTCTGACAAAGCGTACAGCTTTCGGGATGCAGGTGGAGTCGATCGGTGTCAACCCGGACTCCAGCCGGTTAGCGGGTATCAGGGTTGAAAAAAACCTCTGGATCATCTATATCCTCTGCGGCCTTACGGCGGCTCTGGCCGGGCTCATCGAAAGTGCGGGAATAAAAGGAGCAGACTGCAATAACTGCGGCCTGATGATAGAAATGGACGGGATCCTTTCGGTGGCAATCGGCGGGACCTCGCTTTCGGGAGGGCGGTTTTCAATCGTTTCAAGCGTGATCGGCGCATTGATCGTTCAGACGATATCGACAACGATCTATGCTTTTGGCGTTGCTCCGGAGTTAACAAGGGTAGCCAAAGCCGTTATCGTTATCATAGTCTGTCTGATCCAGTCACAGTCATTCATGGACAGGATGAAAGGGCTTTTTGCCTGTAATAAAAAGAAGGAGGCGCAGGCATAATGAAAGTAAAGAAAAGTCTTAAAATCGAGAATATTTCCCTGATAATCGCCTGTATTCTTTTTGTTTTCATGTTTATTACAGGCTCTGTGGTTTATGACCATTTTGGAAGTGTTGCCACTTTTTTAAACCTTTTTAACGATAATGCGTATCTTATCGTTGTGGCGGTCGGCATTACCTTTGTCCTCCTGACAGGAGGGATCGACATTTCGGTGTCTTCGGTAGTTGCCTTTACCTGCGTGTTTTCCGCATACCTCCTGCAGAAAGGATGGTCTGCGCTTGTTGTCATTCCACTTGCTCTGCTGATCGGACTGTTAAACGGATTCCTTATCGGATACTGTGTACAGGAATACAGGATCCAGCCTTTCATCATCACTCTCGCATCACAGTTCCTGCTCAGAGGCATGTGCGCCGTTGTAAGCACCGTGTCCATTCCTATCGAAAATGAGTTCTATAAGTCGGCGGCTCTTAACAAGATCAGCTTTAAGATAGGCAGAACAAATGCCAAGCTTTATCTGTACGTCTTTCTTGCTCTTATTATGGTCTGCCTTGCGTATTATGTGTTAAAATATACTAGGTTCGGAAGAACGGTCTACGCTGTCGGCAGCAATGAGCTGAGCGCAGGTTATATGGGACTGAACGTCAAATGGGTGAAGATCGGGGTCTATATGATCTCAAGCTTCTGTGCGGCTCTCGGAGGGATCATCTTCAGCTTTTATACCCTGGCGGGATATTCGCTTCAGAATATGGGAATGGAGCTTGACGCGATCTCATCGGCGGTCATCGGAGGAACGCTCCTTACAGGAGGAGTCGGAAATGTTCTGGGTTCGGTCATTGGCGTCCTGATCCAGGGCGTGATCCAGACCATCGTAACCTATCAGAATCTGAACGCCTGGTGGACCAGAGTTACGATAGCCGCCTTATTATGTCTGTTTATCGTGCTACAGAGGATCATTTCCATAAGAGCGGATAAACAAAAAGGGAAAGGTTAAATTAAGAATGCAAAGCCTCTGCAAAAGCCTGTCTCGAATGAAGCTCAGAAGTAAACTGATATGGAGTTATTGCCTGATCTCGATCATCCCTCTTCTTTTTCTGTCGATTTTTGCCACAAACAGAATGGCGAAGGACATCAGGAAGGACATGGCTGAATTTGCGGCGAGGTCGGCAAGTCAGGCAGGCGAGGCGATGGACGTGTATATCGATGTCTATCACGAGCTGATGATGTATCTTATCGAAGCGATGGAGCGCGAAGCCTCTCTTGCGAATGCGGAGGCATTGATGATAAGAAGGCACGAGGAGGTAATGTCGGGGTATCCCGAAATAGTCGGCATCGCTCTTGCAGATGAATCGGACCGGTTTATCGGAACCGGTATGGAGCGCATTTCAAGAGATCCGGTATCGGAAGAAAAATGGTTTCAGGAGGCGATAGGAAATCCTGACGGGCTTACCGTCTTAAACGCTTCGGAAAATAAAGTGATCATTACCAATAAAGCCTATAGTGCCGATAAGATATTTTCCATACTGGGTACCGGGCGGGTAAACGGAATAAACGCCGTCATTCTCATGGACATTAAAAAAGACGTGTTTCAGACCCTGATCGAATCCGTTGCAGTATCGTCGGACAGTTTCGTGTTTGTAACGGATGAAAAGGGGGCTATAGTGTACACGCCGGTAAATCCGGTTGTATACAGACTGGACGGACGCTGTCTTTTTCTTGAAAGCGGTAAGCAGGAAAAGGTTCTTATACAGGGAGACGAGTATCTCGTAAGCGCTTATAAAAGCAAGAGCACGGACTGGAATTTCATCAGCGTGACGTCGTTATATGAGCAGAAACAAAATATGATAAGGATGTATCTGATCCTGGCGCTTATAACTGTAGTGGTGCTTGCCGCAGCGATCATGATTTCGATAAAGCTGGCGGATTCCTTTGATGATCCGATCCAGAAGCTTATAACCAAAATGCGGCTGGTGGAAAAGGGAGACCTCAGTGTGCGGGCTGACCTGAAATATCAGGATGAGATCGGAATGCTCGGCAGGACTTTTGATCATATGCTCGAACGGATGAACATTATGATGGAGGAGATACAGACCGAAAAACAGAGAGCGCTCACGGCAAGGCTGAAAAGCCTGCAGGAGCAGATAAAGCCCCATTTTCTGTATAATACCCTGGATACCATTAACTGGATGGCCAGGGAGCATCAGGCGGATGATGTTGTTAAGATGGTTGAGGCCCTGACAAACATGTTCCGGCTGGGCCTGTCCCAGGGTAAGGATTTTATCACGGTAAAGGAAGAGATAGGGCATGTGACCAATTATCTGTATATCCAGAGCGTAAGATACGGAGATAAACTTACGTATGATATAAATGTAAGCGGGGATTGCCTTGAAATGGTGATCCCGAAGCTTATTTTACAGCCGCTTGTGGAGAATTCAATCTATCATGGGATCAAGCTCAAGAAAGGCGGAGGCCGTATAAGCGTCAATGCAAAAAAACAGGGTGAGGAGCTGATACTCAGCGTTTATGATACGGGAGCGGGTCTGTCAAGGGAAAAACTGTCTTCCCTCAGAGAGAGCATTGTGTCGATCAGGGAGGGCGGAACGGGCAGTTTTGGAATGACTTATATTATTGAACGGCTGCGGCTTTACGCCGGAGACGAATTCGATATAGAGATCGAGAGCGTGAAGGGAGCTTTTACCGAGGTAGTCATCCGGCTTAGGGAAAGGGAATCGACATATGTATAAGGTGCTTATAGCTGATGATGAGATGATAATACGAAAAGGCTTAAAAAGCTTTGTGGAAAGGGAGGACGGATTCTGTGTGTCGGCGCTCTGTGAAGACGGGCAGGAAGCGCTGTCCATGGCAATGGAGGATAAGCCGGACGTCTGCTTTGTAGATATAAATATGCCCTTCGTAAACGGCCTTGAGTTTATAGAGCGCTTTAACCGGATCTGTCCGGAGGCCTGCGTGGTGGTTGTTACGGGATATGATGATTTTGCCTATGCTCAGCAGGCGATAAGGCTGCATGTAAGGGATTATCTGCTGAAGCCGGTCAACGAAGAGGACTTCAGAGAAACGATGGAGAAGGTCAGGGGAATCCTCGACGCAAAAAAGTTAAGCCGAAGAATTTCAGACTGGAGAGGGGAAAGTGATGTAAAATTAAAGCGTATGGAGGATAACAGACCTTCGTATTCGGAAAAGATCAGAGCCGCGCTTTCCTACCTGAACGGGAACTATGGCGATGCGGAGCTGACTTTGAATGAGACAGCCGCATATCTTCATGTATCGGCACCCTATCTCAGCAAGACGTTCCGGGAGGAAACCGGAGATACTTTTCAGGGCTATCTTCAGAGGATCCGGCTGAAAAAGGCTGCGGAGCTTTTGAAGGATGAGGAGATAATGATCTATGAGATCGCCGAGCGCTGCGGATATTCATCACAGCATTATTTCAGCGCTGCCTTTAAAAAGGAAACGGGCATGTCTCCCGCGGAATACCGCAGGGGGTTACGTCCATCCTGAACAGATCATAAAGGACTTATCTATGAAAATGAAGCGAAGTATTTTAAAGCTTATATTTATAATGTGTTCTTTGCTTTTTCCTCTGCTCACCGGCTGTGAACAGGCCAGGGAGACAGAGGTGAAAAGGCTGATCGGGGTCTCTCTTGCGAACCGGACCGATGAATGGCGGATGGTGCTGAAAAAAGAACTGGAGTCGGAGGCTGCAAGGTATGAAGGACTTAAGCTTATTTTTCTCGATGCCGGTGATAGTGTGGAAAAACAAAAGAATGACCTTAAGGAGCTTATCGAATACGGGGCTGAGCTCCTGATCATTTCTCCGGTGGACATAGAAGAGCTTATCACACCTGTTGAGCAGATATATTATGAGGGGGTGCCCGTACTTTTGCTTGACAGGGCTGTCAAAGGCTTTGAATATACCTGCTTTTTCGGAGTGGATGACAGGATACTTGCGGCAAAGGAGGCTGACGCACTGCCTCTTCTGACCGGAAAGGGAGCAGACGAAAGGATAACGATCTTAAACATACTGATAGATGATTTTACCGGGAGGCAGAGAGCCGGTTTATTTAAGGAAGCGGTTTCCGGCAATACGGAGGTAAGGCAGCTTATAGTAAAGAAAGGGACAAGGGATGCGACAGAGGACATTCTCCTGGAGAGAAAGGAGCTTCTGACTGACGTTGACCTCATCCTTACCCAGAATGATTATATGGCTCACGGAGCGGCACTTGCCCTTAAAACGCTCGGAATGCTGGATATAAAGATAATGGGTTCTGACGGATTTTCGGGAAAAGACGGCGGCATTGAGATGGTAAGGGAGGGTATCATTGATGCCACGCTCGTATGTCCGACGGGAGGGCGTGAAGCGATCTCATACGCATCGAGTTTCCTTGACGGGATGAAGGACGGACCGAAGCAGATCATAGTAAGAAACCGCCTGGTGACGGGGGATACCGTAGAATCGTATCTTGAAGAGGAAAATGAGGTCAGAGAAAAAAATATCGTTTCCGTGGGCTATGTACAGATAGATGAAGATACGGGATTCAGGCGCGCAAATACGGGGTCCTACAGGGACGCTGCCTCAGACAGCGGGATCGAACTGGATATTGTGGAATGCGGGAACATGCAGGAGCAGCTGTCGGCGTTTGAGACTTTTATTTCACAGGGGAAGGATGCGATCATCCTGTCTCCTATCGTGGAAGACGGCTGGAAGGATGCATTTGAAAGAGCGAAAGAGAAGGGGGTACCGGTAATCCTCTCAGACCGTGAGGTAAATCTGGATGATGAGCTTTATTCGGTTTTTGTAGGGGCGGACTTTGTGGAGGAGGGCGCAAGATGCATGCGCTGGATCTCGGAAAACATGCCGGATAAAGGAGAAACCAGGATACTGGAGTTAGCCGGAACCAGGGGATCCTCCCCGGCGATCGGAAGGGGAAGGGGATTCAGGGAAATGATGAAGGACAGGCCGGACTGCCGTATCATTGCCAGCCTGAACGGAAATTTCTCAAAGGATGAAGGTTATCTGGCAATTAAAGATTACCTTGAAAAAAACGGAGACGACTTTGATGTCGTCTTCTGCCATAATGATGATATGATGCTTGGTGCGATAGATGCTTTAAAGGAAGCGGGAATAAAGCCCGGCGAAGATGTCAGGATGCTTTCCGTCGATGGAACCAGGGAGGCGCTTCTTGCACTTCAGAACGGAGAGGCTGATTTTGTCGCGGAGTGTACCCCGCTGATCGGAAGAGATGCAATGCGGGTGATCGAAAAACTCCGGAAAGGGGAAGAGCTTCCGTTAAAGGTTATCTCTTCGGAGGGAAGCTTTGATAAAGACACGCCCGATAATGTATTCCGGGGGAGAAAATATTAGGGAAACGCTGATTAAAGCGTTTCCCGCGCCAAACACGCGGGGTTGCTGCGTGCCGGTGGCACGCGTTTAGCAACGACCGGAGCGAAGCGGAGACAAGCCCCTTCCTCTGCGTGTATATTCGACATTTGCAAAGCAAA
>JAIKXO010000194.1 GCA_024684065.1 Lachnospiraceae bacterium | reverse complement strand
GAGCTTATATCTCCTCGCCATTCCATTCTCGTCAAACTGTCCGTATTTTAGCAGGGAATAGCTGCAATGGGCGCCTTCGGGAGAATGATTTTTGTTCCTTATATAAACTGTCTCACCGGCTATGGAGTGTAACAGGATATTCACGTAATCATTATCTGCACTCACCGAACGGATCTTGCCTTTTGCCTCCTCTATCTCCTTTTCATGGGTCTTTAGGAATTCGCTGTTAAAGCCCTGACCGTCAAAGGAAATACACTGGGAGATCTGGCTGGCGCAGGTAACGGTGACAAACTGTGCAAGATTTCCTCCCTTCGAGTGACCTGAAACTGTCAGGTCGGAAAATTCCCCGCAGTCATATTTTACAAAATCCATGGCAGCTTTCTGTATCTGGGTATCGACAATGAATTCCCCTCTTACATTATCAAGCCATGCCTCATAAGTACCACCGGTTCCCCGGAAAATAACGCAGGCTTCACCGCTTGGTTTTTTCACGCACATGGCTCTGATACCGCCTTCATCAAGCGTGCGTTCTATCGTAAGCCCTTCAAGGGAGCCTCCCTTCGACATCGCCCTGTCCATTCTTTCAAAGACATCCTTCGCATCTTCCTCTGACAGCCCTGCGCAGGCCTCGTATTTAAAACTCTCATCCTTAAACTCTCTCTTTCCGCTCTCTCCTCCGGAGGAAAAAGCGTCAAGCGCGGATTCGAAGGTTTTATGTTCCGATGCGCAGTTAAAATAGATATAATTATTCAGGAGTATAAGCTCCTCCTCACTGAAGCCCGCCATTTACCCTCCTTTCTACGCCCGGCATTCTTCTGTCCCATTGGACTTTACGATAAATCTCCATCATCCTGTCATGCCTCTTAACATTTGTGTCCATGCTCATATCTCATCAGCAAAAAGGAGCATCGTATCTCCGGAACTCCTTGCTTCGTCTGCCAGACGTTCCGTCGGCTCTTCAGAAAAGCTCATTCTCGTCCGTCTGACTCTGTTTTTCCTGTTCCCGGCCCTATTTTCTGCCTTTTTTCCTTTTTTCGCCGACGCGATCAGCCTGATTATCGTTATCGCTATGATCAGAAAAAATATTATTCCCGGGATGTAAATATAGTTTTCATTTCCCGGCTTAAGGCTTCCACCTGAATAAACCATTTCATTTCCCGCAAGCCTTTCCACTGATTCATAATTATATACAGTTTCCCCGGTATTCCCCTCATACCCTTCTACGGCTATGCCGGCATTTCCGTCCATAACATCAGCCTCATGAGCAATCCCGGTATTTTGATCTTCCGTCTCTTCTATGTCAGTACCGGAATCCTGATTTAGAGCCGGCTCCCCGGAAGCTTCTATAAAATACCGGGCATTAATATAGGAAAGGATCTTATCCCCGAGCTTTTTTTCCACAGCCGCCTCGGAATCTTCAAATTCAGTAAAGAGAAGCTCCCCGCTGCTTATCGTGGAAACCGCCGAAAGATTCTTTATCGGAGCGTTTCTGTCATTAACACATTGAACTGCATACACGGGATAATCAAGCTTTGCCAGCAGAAAATACAGCTCTCCTTTTTCATGATTTATGCTCTGTGCATCTTCTCCGTCAGAGAACAGAATGATACATCGATCTGCGAAATCAGCTTTTTTCCATTCCAAAAGAAGCGCCGCAAGATTATCCGTAAGATACGTCTCCCTGTCAATAAGTTCGATGGAATCGAGCCTTTCCTTAAGTACGTTTCTGCCTTCGCCAAAATCGGACAGCATTCCTATATCCTCGCCATATACCGAGAGTGCGAAATCTATGCCCGATCCCGCATTATCAGCCAGGTATCTTATAGTTTCCCTGCATACTGCAAGATTCCCTCTCCCTACGGAGAGGGAATTGTCAAGCAGTATGAGCGCTTCCACGCCCATTTAGCTCACCACATCCGAAACAAGACTGTTGCTTGCCTCAAGGCTTGCATTCTCGGCATTCTGATATTCTCTCGCCATTTCATTAAGGTCGCTCACATGTTCCTGAATGATTCTGTTTATCCTCGTAATATCATCCTGAAGGCTGGAAAACCTGCTGTTGTAACTGGTCGCCGCCTCTCCCTGCCATATCGGCTTTAAAGAATTGACTATTGACATCATCTCACTCGTAAGCGAACTTATGGTCTTTCCTGTCTGGCTGAACTCATTTGCTGCCTGAATCAGCTTTTCAGGCGTAACTTTTAATAACCCGTTCATATAATATCCTCCTCTATTGAAAGGGGTTTTTGCCCCTGAAATATCTGACATACCCTCGTCAGAGTCGAGGGCTCCTCGTTACTATTAAATTAATTACAATTTCTCTCCACACACGATCGTACTTTAATAGGAGCGGTTCGAGGCCAGTGCGGCATTCTTTGCCTCAGCCTCCTCATATCTGGCCGCTATTGTTATAAGTGCGTTAATATACTGGTCTATTGCCTGCTTAAAGCTGTCCATCTGACCTTTATCCCTCAGAAATGCATTGTGGAAGGTGTTGTTGGCTTCACCCTCCCACATGGTCTTCAGAGCTTCCTCCGTGCTTTTAAGGGATTCTGTCTGGGAATTAAAATTAGTGTTAAGTCCTTTCAGTTCTTCGGCCTTGCTTCTTAATTCTTTGGCAGTAACCTGGATAAATGACATCGTTATTTTTCCTCCTTCGTTTTTATTATTTTGATCATGAGCATACACCTATGGCTATCATTTCCGCCTGGTAGATTATATCTGCGGTATGATGGATATGATTTGCTATCTTGATCAGATCCTCGGCATTGTTCATGAGCTCACCTCTTAGCTCCTCGGTTTTATCATAAAAGGTACCGGCATTCTCGCCCTGCCAGCTTGAACGCATCATGGCCATCGTTTCAGCCATATCAGATTGCGCGATCTTGAAAAGACTTTTAGATATATCGATCAGTTCCTTCGACTGATTGCAGGCCTTAACAAAATCAATTTCAATTTCTTTTCTAGTCTTCAGCGGATTCATGTTCTTGTCTCCTTTATTCTTTCTGAAACCAAAAGCTCGTTTTTCTGATACTCAAAAATAATCTGTCTTAATAATCTCTTAAATTTGAGCATGCTTTCAATAAGGTTCCTCATTTTATTGAAATCATCATAAAAAGCGATCATAAACTGTGTGTTTGCCTCGCCGCTCCAAGAAATATCAAGCCTTTCGATATCTTCTTCCAGATCGTCTATAGCTTTAACCATTTTATTGATAAGCTCGCTCATTTTAAGCATTTTATCATTAAGCCCGGAATAGTCGGCAACCAATGCCTGCATTTTAAGCCTCCTTACTATATTTTTACTCAAACAGTATCAGCAACCTGTCACCTCTTCTTATATCTTCTTCTGCCAGGGTCTTTTCCGGATGCAGTTCCCTTTCGTTGACGGCAGACATAACGGTGAAAGCGCTGAAATCTGCATTAAACCTCTTAAGTACCGTTTCTCCGATATCTTCTATCGCAACATCTTTCGAAATCTTAGCGTCAATACTCAGAGAAAGCTGAGGAACCCATATTTCCGTCAGACATCTTTCATCAATTCCGTTTCCTCCCATAGTGGTATTATCACCTCTCCCGAAAACAACTCCCCGGAAATAAAAGGAACATTCCCTTCTCCGGCGTTTTTCTGGACATTTTTTTCAGTAAAAGAAAGCTCGGAAAACTCAAAAAAATTCTGGTCATTTATCATTCCTCCCAGGTGAATGCCATATGTTTCTTCTTTAAGCGCTTCGAAAAGCTTTCTCCCTGACATAAGAGAACACTCATCCCTCGAGCATTCAAAAACTATGCATATTGAGGGCTTTTCCCTGTTTTTGCTGATGAGCTTTAATACCTCTGCCTCCAGCTCCTTTTCATAGCCGCTCTGATAAAAGCCTTCCAACAGCGACGACAGATTTCTTATAAACAGCAGCCGCTTCCCTTCTCTTTCAGAGAGAGCCTCCTTCAGACTGACAATGTCATCTGCCTCAGAATAATCCATTCCCCAAAAAGATGCCGTACTTTTAATTACCCGTAAAAGATTGGTCTTTCCGCTTTTTTTCCGTCCTGATACCAGAAATGAACTCAGCTTGTCAAATGGCACTAAAAGAAGCTCTCCGCTTTCTTTTTTATACCCTACCGGAAGCTTTCCTTTCTCTGCTTCTGCTGCCAGCCCTTTGTCCATTATCATGGTATTGATCATGTCTGCAAGAACCGGTTTTGAAGGTATGATCGGAACAGGCCTGGCTCTGCCTCCCGCATACTCATTGTTTTTATCCTCTATAAGCTGCCTGAGCTTTCTTCGTCTGTCATATTCATTTCCTAAAAAGGCGACAGCTGTCTGGAACTCAAGCAGCTCCGAACCTACTATCGCAATCCCTCTTCCCGCAAGTCCTTCGTCAGGATATACCTCACACCTTAAAACCCTTAAACTCTGAGAATAATTCATTCTGTCAGTCATTGACAGACATATAACGCTTTTGCAGACATCATGTACCCTGGCCGGAACATCCGAGGGAGTGACCCTGTCTCCGGTGATGATAATATATATGCCATATGCCTCGCCGTTTTTCAGAAGCTCCTGAACGGATTCATCATATTTTTCTTTCGTCTTCTGCCGGAAAGCTCCGTAATTATCGATCAAAAGAGCTATAGCACATACATCCTCGAGAAGCTCTTTCTTCATTGCGAAGTTTATACCTTTATACTCAGCTTTTCTCTTCTGCACCTCTTTTCTGAGCATATAAAAGAGGTTGCATATCCCCTGTTCATCCTCTTCCGTAAAATATGCCCCTAACAACAGACTTTCAGAAAAACCTGACAGAAGACCGTTACTGAAGTCTATAACATAGGCATTTAATGTTGTGGGATTTTCATAGATCAGAAATTCATAAAGTAATGTTTCCAGAAATGTGCTCTTTCCAGAGCCTGTTCTTCCTAAGATGATATGGTGGCCGCCTGACAAAAGACTGACAGTCAGGTCACCCTGTCTTTGATGCCTGGGTGCATCATATAAACCCAGACAATATGTATAGGTTTTGGCCTCAAAACTTCTGTTTGCCTCCAGTTCGTCCGGAAGCTCCTGCATCCAGAGTTTTTTGGCATATGGAAGCTTAAGGGCTTCCGTCTGTGTTATGATCAGTTTCTTTACTATTTCAAAATCGGTCTCACCTCCATTCTCCCCGCCTGTTTTCGGCACTCTCAGAGCTGTTGCTTCCATCCTGTTTCCAAAGCCGTCATAAAAGGCCATCCGGTCTTTCGCAACAATGTTCTGTCTTACCGCCATTGTATATGCGCTCTGGAATTCCTCATAGATCTCGTCATTTCCAACCTGTAAGTATGCTCTTCCGGCATCCTTTAAAAAAGCCGCGTCCGGTTTATGAAGCATATCCTGACTGTCCTGTTTGTCCTGGACTCTCAGGCAGATCCTGAAACGGGCATTGCTCCAAATACTGTCATCCACCGTCCCCTGTGGCTTCTGTGTGGCAAGTATCAGATGGACCCCCAGGCTTCGTCCTACCTGAGCCACGCTTACCAGTTCTCTCATAAATTCAGGTTCATTTTTCTTGAGCTCTGCAAATTCGTCAATGATAATAAATATATGGGGCAATGGCTCCTGCACCTCACCTGCGATGTGTTTTTTCTCATATTCAGATATCCTGTTCACTCCGAAGTCTAAAAAAAGCTTCTGCCTTCTCTCATTCTCGCTTCTTATCGAAACCATTGCCCGATATATATTGTTTCCGGAGAGATTTGAAATACATCCGCCAAGATGCGGAAGCTCCTTAAACATTTCCGCCATGCCGCCGCCTTTATAGTCTATAAGGAAAAAAGAGGCTTTTTCGGGAGAAAATGTCATGGCTATCGAAAGGATAATGGTCTGGAGCATCTCACTTTTCCCGCTTCCCGTCATCCCGGCCACAAGTCCGTGCGGTCCGTGAAAGCTCTCATGAAGATCGAGATATACTATGCGTCTGTCCTCAGAGATCCCTATCGGTATCTTAAGACTTTTTATAGTATTATTTCTTTTCCAGTTATCTGCTATTGCGGATCCCATAGTCTCAGGGGGCATGTCAAAAATGTGCTCTATCAGGACTTTATCCGGAATCGGTATATGGATGCCGTCCTCCTTCATGCTTATGCTTGAAAGCTTCCTTATAAATCCATCAAGAATGGAAAGATCCGGTCTGTCAAATCTGATCTCTCTGTTCTCGCCTGAATCCCTTGTATTGACTATACCCCTGAAGCTTTTATCATTTTGTATTATCCTGCTTAATTCGCCCGGAAGTCCGTTATAGCTGTGGGCTAGAAGCACTATCTTTATACCGTCGCACAGATCCTTAAGTTCCTTCACGCTTCCATAGTCATCGCTGAAGATAATGATATCCGCTGCAGAACCGCTCTTTAATGAAGCTTCCGACTCCATTTTTAGGTCTTCCTTCAATTTCTCCGTATCTGCCGAAGAAAAATACAGATTATAGCTGTCTTTTCCTTTAAAATGCGGAAGAAAACGGAGCATCCTGATGCGGCTCTCACAGATAAGGCCTTTCTTAATGACAATAAAGAGCTTAAGCTTCGAAGCGCTTATAACAACACAAAGCTGTACTATTAAAAGGAAAACCAGCTCTTCAAGCTCCGTTCCTCTTTCAGCAACTATTCCAAACAACCTGTCCAAACCAAGGTCAAACAGGATCGGGACATCCTTTAATTTTCCGTACTTATTTTTTAACAGAGCCGGAAATCTGCTTAATGTGTCATTTTCCACGCTAAAGCGCTCCCTTGGAACCTCGATCCTTACAGATTCATCAGGATTGTCTCCGACTCCGAGCCTTATGGCAAAATAATCCTCATCTCCCTTCAACCGATTCCATAGATAAGCCCTGTCATGGTGCAGCATCAGACTTTCCACGGATGGATACATATAATAAAGCGCTTCCCTGTTGTACACATATTTTATCCGGATTCTTTCTTCGATCCCGTTTATGTAATGTTCATAAGCCTTTCTCCTCCTTCTTTCCTTTCTTCGTTCCTCTTTTTTTCTTCTCCTGAGGTTTGCAAGAGCCCACATTGCACCTAAAAGAGCCGCCGAGATCGCGGTAATAAGCCCTGTATAAACAAAAGCACCGCCGGAATTTCCGGCCTTATTCCCATAAATAGCAAGGCCTGAGCCTAAAGCCATCGGAACTGCCATGGTAAACGCCGGCCCGATAGTCAAAAATACGGACTCCTCCCGGATCTCTGTCTTATTGGGCGGAGGATCCAACTCAACGGGAGTTCTGTCAAGTTTTTTAACAGTCCTTGGTATCGGATGTATATCCTCCATGGGATGGTTTCTCATGAGATCCCCTGGCAGAACAGGATAAGGCATACAAAGGTCTAAAGGCTTCAGCCTTATAGACAAAGACTCACCCTCGAAACCGGGCATTTCTTTATCACTGTAGAATATGACAATCAGTGTCTCCCGTAACCATATGATTTTCATTCCCTGAAGAATGATCTCATCCGAATAAGAAAGCTTTTTCCTCTCGCCTTTCCTTATATAGTACCTGTTAAGATAGCATCCGTTTCTCCCGAAAACGTTTAAAAAGCTTTCTGTCCCCTCATTTTCTATGGTCATATGGTCAAGTGATAATAACTTAAAAGAAGTAACACATATCGTTTGTCCGGACGCTCTCCCCAGGCCAATCTTTGAGATGCCCTGACAATCATATCTTAAGCAGTTTCTTCCCCCTCCCGAAAAAAAAACAGAAAGGTATACAACTTCGTCATTAACGGTTCTCAAAAGGATTACTTTGTCCCCGGCCACCAGAAAGCCTGATGCTTCGTACATGCCCCCGGCCTCCCGGATTCCTTCTGTCAGGCAAACCCTGAGTCCGGATTCATCGTATGAAAGCTTAAGCTTTAATGAATCATTAAGGCAAAACAGCTGCCTTTCTATTATTACTTCCCTGTCTTCCCCTTCTCTTATCACGCTTTCATTCACATATACAGAATTACAGACAAGCGCGGTTATTATCATACAACATCCAACCAACAGAAAATCCGTACGAACGTACGTCTGAAAAAAGAGATCATGCACATCCCAAACAGGCATGCATGGCATATGTATTAGAACTGTTTTGTATCATAACATACGGATTTGCAAAGTTCAATCCATAATAATAACCAAAAAACAGCCTCTCTTCTCCCTGATTTTTCTATGTTGATCGTTTCAGGTCTGAATAATCTTCTATATTGAACCTTAATTGAAAGGGATTTCCGCTCATTTAATATCCGGATAACACTCTGCAGAGTATGGAACTCCTTCAGCAATTGAGATTATCTTTTTTACCTATGCGCATTCAATAAGCCTGATATTGCTCCTTGAGAACTCCTTATACCCCTGCCTCGTTTCAAGGATTATGGAATCACCGTTTAAGTCGCACTCATTTGAAATGTCATCGCAATATCCATACCAGTCCTTATTATTTCCGTCAACTATGTGAAGCCTTTTTGCCCAGTAATACCAAAGATTTGTACTCATAATCATCTCTCCTCTCTTTAATGTAAATATCATGACATTTTCCATGGTTTCTAACAAAAGCCGTATCGATTGACTGATACAGTCATTATTCGTGCCCCCGAAACCGGTTATGGGTTATCCCTGTATAAACCCTTAAGTTCCTTTCAAAAAGATGATAGCAAAACATATGTCCCATTTATGTCCCATTTATAGTTAGCCACAGCTAACTGATGTGTCCAATATCAGGTAATGTGCGTAATGTGACGTAATGCGGCCATATCCACTATCATTACTCTCATTTATGAAACCGGGCTGTAATCTCCTGATATTACAATTCAACGATCGACCCGGATCATCCGTCTCATTATCACGCCTGCGTATCATTCATGGTTCTATAGCATAATTAAATAAACAGCCGTTTTGCGCTTTTTCGGTTCTGAACTCAAAAAAACAGGCGAAGCATAAGCCTCGCCTGTTTTTATATGAAGATCAAAACACCGGTTCTTACTGATTGAACAGTCTCGCCGCCGCAGCCCAGGAATCAGCATTACCTGCAAATATCGCCCCGCACTGCCCCTGTCCTTTTGCACCGTAGGCGGATCCGCACTCCACCGTGATTCCCGGTTTCTGAAGAGAAATAAGGATCAGGTCTCCGAAGCCCCCGTAGGTAGTGGTTCCCGAAGCGTTGCTCCCGGAGGTATTTACAAGCGCGTAGTGATTATATTGGTTTACCGTGAGCGCAAGGGCCTTGGACAATGCCGCCGTCACATCCGAGGTAAGGTCGTCATCATAATAGATAATGTTACCCTGCTGATGGTAATTAATATAGCAGGAATAATCTCTTGCGGCGGCTAAGGACATGAGTGCCTGCGTCTCAGGCTCGGAGGCCGGTGAAAATCCCTTGAAATTAGCGGCTCCCGGCGCAGAAGCACCCTTTGTGATCTCCCATCCCGTAGGAAAGTTCCTGTTAAGGTCCACACCGTTCGCATTCGCCTTCCAGTTGGGAGAGACAGTCTGCGCTATAGTGACTCCGTCCGGATTTGCCATAGGCACTATGTAAAAGCAGGTAGATGCCAGAACATCCCCAAAGTTTCCCGCAGCAAACTGCATGGCATAATACTCGATCGTAGCCATGGTCGACTGGGTCACTATATATTCCCTGCCATGTATCGAAGACTGGATCATTATTGAATGCGGTGCGGCAGGATTTCCCAAAATGACCAGCGGAATGCTCCTTCCCTGGACTGTCGTTCCTATGGAACCGGCTGATACAATACCGGGATATGCCGCAGTAAGCTCCAAAATATCCTGATTCATCTCGTCATAAGTATAGGTAGATGTCATCTGTACTATTGACGGGACAGCAGCCCTTACCGGTAAGCAAACCGCACATAATGCGATCACCCCTGATACCAGCCCTGCCATTATTTTTGTTAACCGTTTGTTATTGCCTTTTTTTCTCATCTTGTTATTTTCCTCTAGCTCTGTCTACTCCATTCGCATCGCAATTCTCAGAATGCTCCTGCTTTATCGCTCTCGCATCACAATGGGCCGCATGATCTTCTTTGGCATTATACGTCAGTCCGAACATGAGCCTTACCCTTCTCTCTGCCCACCTTTCCTCTTCAAGCTGTTTTGCCAGCCAGTCATTCTTTCTGTCATCCATCTTAAGGTATGCTTTCCCCTCAACGGAATTTCCGGCCATCGGAGCGCCTTTTGAACTTAATGCCTTTTTCATGGCAACATTATTCATCCTGCGCTGTCTTTCCGAAGCGGCGTTTGCAGAGTTAAACCGGTTTTTCTGACTGGAAGGGGCATCTTTTGCCGCGCTTTTTCGTTTATTTATCCAATAAACGAGAAAAACGATAAAAGCGATGTAAAAAATAATACCTGCCATGATCAATCCTCTGTTTTCTTCGCAGTCTCCGCAAATGCCTTTATAGTTCCCGCCAGATCGGCTATGCCTGAAGGAACTATGATCTTTGTAGCCTGACCGTTGGCCATGCTTTCCGCGGCTTCAAAGGACTTAAGCGTAAGGTATTCCTGAGACGGATTTGCCTCATTGATCAGCCGTATCGCTTCAGCCCTCGCCTTCTGAACGGCAAGCAGCGCCTCTGCCTGACCTTCTGCAACACGGATAGTCTGTTCCTTTTCAGCTTCGGCGCGAAGGATCGCGGCCTGCTTTTCGCCTTCTGCAAGAGTGATCGCAGACTGTTTCTTTCCTTCAGCGGTCAGAATAGCCTCTCTCTTTTCACGCTCCGCCCTCATCTGCTTCTCCATTGCATCCTGGATAGTACGCGGCGGCTGTATATTCTTGACCTCGACCCTGTTAACCTTGATCCCCCATTTATCAGTCGCTTCGTCCAGTATTGCGGTGATCTGTCCGTTGATACTGTCCCTCGATGTCAGTGTCTCGTCCAGGGTCATCGAACCGATTATGTTTCTGAGAGTTGTGGCGGACAGGTTTTCGATCGCGGCTATCGGACGCTCCACGCCATAGGTGAAGAGCCTCGCGTCAAACACCTGGAAAAACACTACCGAATCAACCATCATGGTAACATTATCCTTGGTGATGACGGGCTGGGGTTCAAAATCTGCCACCTGTTCCTTAAGGCTTACCTTTTTTGCAACCTTATAAATTATAGGAACTCTCAGATGCACTCCCGCCATCCATGTAGCCCTGTATCTTCCAAGAACCTCAAGGATCCAGGCATTTGCCTGGGGAACGATACAGATACAGCGAAATGCCAGGATAATGATCAGTAATAAAATGATTAGAAACACGTATCCCATAATAACCTCCTAAAATGTAATTTATTTATTATATACTGCTAAACAGTTATTCCTGAACCGTAGTAGTCTCCGGGATCGTCCCGTCCGGATTCAGTATGCCCGCATCGATCAGAAGCTGGAGCTGCTGCATGGGATCCAGAGCAATTTCAGGGGCAGGTTCAGGCGTCTCCTGTACGGGTGCGGTATATTTCTTTCCTCCATAGACTATGACTGCTTCTCCCTTTTCAACAAGGTCAAAGATCTTCCTGGCGCTTTCCAGCGGAAGGTTCACGCATCCGTGCGATCCGCTCGTAAGATAGATATCTCCTCCAAAGCTGCTCCTCCAGGTAGCGTCATGCATACCTTCGTTTCCGTTAAAAGGCATCCAGTATGAAACATGGGAAGCATAATTCGCGCCGCTTAAGGTTGCGTCCCTTTCCTTGTAGGTAATGCCATAGATCCCGACATGCGTCCCGTTATTCTTGGAGATATTTCCCGAAACAAAATCTGAATCCGCTACTACAGCCCCGTCCTTATAAACCCATAAATGCTGGCTCGTAAGATCGATCTCTACGTAATCATCACCGTAGTCAGGCTCCCCGTACTGTGCCGCCTCCTCCTTGTATACAGGAGTTCTCTCGCCTCTGTATCCGCTTTTTATGGCCGCTATCAGTTCCTGTGTCTCCTCAGCCCGGTTTATCCACCATCCGTATGCGCCCTGGGTGATCGTGATCTCCTCTCCGGAATGGGTTTTGAAGGCGTGCGGCTGTCCAAAGGTATCATGTCTTCTGGCAAGGGATTTTACGTATTCCGAAACCTTTTCCTCATCAAATTCAACATCCGTCCCGTCGACATTTATCCACTCCGAGATCTGCTTTCCGTCAAGGATCTCCTCTTCATCACCGAATCTGTAAATGATCTTGGCCGCACAATATTCATTCAGATTATCTCTCAAGGTGATAAGTCCTTTGTCCTCCGAGGTAACATCCGCAGTTTTGTAGCATTCATCATTATCAATGCTCACTGTTTTTTTCAGGGTGTCCACCGCAGACGCCACAGCGGCAATGATATTTCCCTCTATCGGAACAGAACCGTTATCCTCCTTTGTGATAACATAGCCCTCATCAGTGATATCTCCAATATACGCATCCTTCGGAGCTTTGATATTCCCGGCCGCAAAGAAAGGCATTTCGCTTACACATTTTCTGAGAGCCTCCTTTGAATACAGCGTTACCTCTTCCACACTGTAATCATACGGCTTTCTCAGGCAAAGGAACCAGATGTAAGGCTTCTGGCTTTTCAACGTACTCTTGACCTCCCCGTTAAAAACAGGCTTAAGGTTGATATCTCCCGAAGATATAATGCCCTTCAGACCGTTCCTTCCGTCAACCTCTATTTCATATCCGGATATCGCAAGGCTTATAAGCTCCTCGGCTTCGGAAGGGGTTTTCATCCCGCATTCTATCCCGTTTATTTTTGTACCGGGATAAAAATGCCCCAAAAAGATGATCAGGCCGGCAAAGTAGGCAAAAACAAGGATAACCGCCGCTGTTAACAGGATCCTTTTCATGATCTTATTAAACAGCTTTTTATTAAACGGCTTTTTGACTTTTACGGGTTTGGGCTTCTCTGCAGCTTCCGGCTCTTCCTGCGAAGCGTCCTCTGTCACTCCGGTTTTTTCCTCTGATTTAACTGTTTCACCATCAGAGTTTCCTTCTTTATTTTCAGCATCAGGCTTTTCTTCCTGTACAGGCGCCTCTTTTTCTGAAGCATCATCCGTTTCTCTTTTGTCTTCTTCCCGCTTCCTGCCATGAGCCTCTATCCTGGTAAGTGCAGGTTCTGACACTGAAACCGGATTTATGGGATGACTGTTTTTCGCATTTTTTAATATAAGAGCCCGCAGGCCTTCATTTTCGCCGGTCTCATCACCGGATACGCCCGTTTCTCTTTTATCTCCTTCCGTCTCCGGAATCAGCTCAAAAACCTTTTCAGAGTGCTTTTGCTTCGCATCAGGAGACTTCTCATCTATTGTTGCTTCACCTTTATCTGGCAGGATCACTTTCGCTCTTTCCGCCGGTGTTTCATTCTCCATAATAACTCCATCTGTGAAAAAACATGTGTCACGGACTACAGTATATCACAAAACCCCTGCTTTTATCACTAAGTAATATTGATATTGATAAAATATTTTGTTAGCATAAAATATCATGATATCCATAATTCCTTACAACAAAAAATATGATAATGAAATACAGAAACTTGACAGGGATATATTTCTGGAAGTCAGATATCACCGGGATGTGATCAAAGAAGATGTGATCCTTTCCGTGGATGAGACGGGCAGCTTTTGCGGGATAGGCTATCTCCTCGCCTCACAGAGTTACAGGATGATAGACAGGTCTCTTAACGAATATTTCCTGCATGCTATTTTCAGGGGTTTCGGTGAAAACGAGGCGGAGGCTTCCATCCTGCTCCTGAAGCGCCTTCTTAAGCTGTTCTGTCTGCACGCCGTAAGGCTTAAGGGAAAAAACCTGAAGCTCAGGCTCTGGTGTAAAGAATCCGATACCGCATATCTTGAGCTTTTATATGAAAACGGATTTAAACCAATAGATAAAATGCTTGTAATGAAACGCAGTCTTTCGGAAAAAATGCCTTCGCTTAAAGATATTTTCTCAAAGGCCTCCGAAAACGGCATCAGTCTCGTATTGACGAAAGCCAGGCCTGACGAAAGCTTTTTTAATGAATATTTAACGGTTAATGAAGAGGCCTTCGATCTGCCGGACAGTCTCGATGACCTGAGGTTCAAGCTTGATCACTATAACGGAGCGATCTATGCGGCTTTTGCAGAGGATACGCTCGCCGCCTCCGTCACGGTCTGGCAGGTTGGCGCAGGCACCCTGGCAACGGAAAATATCTTCTGCGGCCCCCGCTTTCAAAACAAGGGGATCGCAAAGGCCCTGCTGGGCTATATGCTCCATGAGCTCAAAAAGACCGAAGCGGACAATGCGGCGCTAACGGTATACAGGAATAACATATCAGCTATCCGTCTTTATTCCTCCCTGGGCTATGAGCAGGTGCACACCCTGAATGAAATGTGTTATGAAGTCACGAAATAATATTTCCCTTACCGCTATAACCTGACAAAAAAGGCATATCCGCCTCTGCCCGCCGTGCCGCTTGCATATTATCGGACAGGGACCCGGACAATCAGACTTTTGCACCGAAAAAAAGACCGTGCAGGCGGGCCCGCACGGTCTTTACCAACTGTTTTCAGATCGAAGTAAACAGCTTTGTGATGTTGTTAGCGTCATTCTCCTGTTTTTTCTTCTGCATCATCAGCTTATAAGTATTCAGATTGGTTTCCTTCTGAAGCTTGCTCACATATTCCCCGTATTCCGTATCACCTAAGCGGCTCTTTGCGGCAGTAGTATTATATGAAGCAATACTGTTGTAATTAAATGCGGAATCCAGTCCGTTTGCCTGCGCACCGATCTCGGAACGTCCGCTCGTAACCTTATCGATCGCTTTATCAAGGTCGCCTATATCAAACTTTCCCATCACGTTAAAGTCTTTGATCCCGAGCGACTCAAGCGTGCCGTTTACATTCTTGAGATCCTTCTCCGATCCGTTCCCGTCAGACACGATATTCATTGACGGGTTGCTTCCGTCTAAAATATGAATCCCGTTATAGTTTGTGGAAGCAGACATGCTGGAGATGTTCTCCTTTATCTGGTCTATCTCACTCTGGATCGCCTTTTTATCATCATTTGTCATAAGGCCGTTTGTAGCCTTAAGCGCAAGCTCCCTCATCCTCTGAAGCTGATCAGTTACACCTTCCAATGCTCCATCAGCTATGTTGGTAACGCTTTTAGCCGCCTGAAGATTTTCGCTTCCGGCATTATACCCTCTCGTCTGGGAGTCCTCTTTGTTCATGATCGCAAGCTCTGAAGCACCGTCCTTGGCCGAATTGATCTTGCTGCCGCTCGATAATGCGCTGTAATAGCTGTTCAGATTAGAATATCCGCTGACACCGCTTATTCCACTCATATCATTACCTCCTTGTCTTTATGAATTGAATACACTGTATATTAGAAAACGGATGTTATTAAATTGTGCCCTTCGCGGCACGATTTGCTGTCTATGATTATATCACAAGAGCCCTCCATTCACAATAACTGTATTTATTAACAATTCATATATTTATTAACGAAATGGCCTGCCGTTTCGTTAATGAGTTTAACTATTTTACACTTATCTCCCCGCTCAGCACCTTCTTATAATC
This sequence comes from Lachnospiraceae bacterium, assembly GCA_024684065.1. The sequence continues at coordinate 18,343 of JAIKXO010000194.1, read as the reverse complement.
CTTAAGATTTTTCTTTAAAAGATCGGGAATATTAAGACCGTATGGGCATTTACTCATGCAGCTTCCGCAATTCAGGCAATTCTCAATACGATTCATCTTTTCCTGCCACTCCTCTGTGAGCCATGCTTCTGATGGAGAACGCCTGAGTAGCAGTGAAATCCTCGCGCAATTGTTTATCTCTATCCCCGCAGGACATGGTTTACAGTATCCGCATCCTCTGCAGAATTCCCCCGAAAGCTCTTTCCTGTCCTTATCTATCGTCGCTCTGATCTCCCCGGTCATGACGGGCGGATTGTCAATATATGAAATAAACTCATCAAGCTCGCGCTCTCTCTGGATTCCCCATATAGGGAGCACGTTATCATATAGAGAGAGATATGCATAGGCTGCGGCGGAGTCATAGACAAGGCCTCCGGAAAGCGCTTTCATCGCGACAAACCCCATGTTCCTGTCCCTGCACATCCTGACAAGTTCCTCCTCCTTCTCCCCTGAAAGATAGGAAAACGGAAACTGGAGAGTCTCGTAAAGCCCGCTTTCAACAGCTTCCTTCGCAACGTTCAGGCGATGGTTGGTAATGCCGATATGACGTATCCTGCCCTCCTTTTTAGCCCGTAATGCAGCGTCGTAAAGACCGGAGCTGTCTCCCGGACGCGGGCAGAACGAGGGATTGTGAAACTGATACACATCAATATAATCTGTTTTAAGATTGGAAAGCGATACTTTAAGATCCTTTTCCATATCCTCACCGGTCAGAGCTCCTGATTTAGTGGCGATATATATCTTATCCCTCACTCCCGACAGTGCGAGGCCGAGCTTGTGCTCGCTGTCCGAATACCATCTTGCCGTATCATAATAATCAATCCCGTTTTCATAAGCTTTTTTCAGAAGGAATACGGCATCATCCTCTGAAAGCCTCTGTATGGGAAGGGCGCCGAAACCATTCTTATTGACAGTTATTCCTGTAGAGCCTAAAACAACCTTTACCATGAGAGTTCCCCTTTTTTATAAATCCTTAATAGAAATAGTGCTATTGTCATGATATAATCATTTTTAACAATTTTCAATATCAAGCCGGACAGCTTTTATATCTCTGCAGGGTATTATTCAGGAGCCGGGATTATACAGCCGGGATAACTGCCGCAGCCGTTTGATCTGAGTTCCGTTATTTACAATAGATTAATGGAAGCCCTCGGCTCTTTAGAGGGTATGTCAGATATTTCAGGGGCAAAAACCCCTTTTAACAGAGGAGGGAAACATCACATGGGTAAAAAAATAAAATTCATGCTTTCTTCGGGTTTGGCTTTAGGCGCCGTTGGGACGGCGGCGACCGAGCTTCTGTTCTATATCCTGTCAAATAAAAATGCCGGCAACGAAGTGCTTGATAAGACAATTGACGAGGGCGAACCCACCGATACGGACAGGCTTATCGAAGAGAGAAGGGAAAAGGATCATGAATGGCTTCTTTCTCAGGATCTCAGGCATTACTATATAACAAGCTCTGACGGACTTAAGCTGCACGCCTCATTTTTGCCCGCAAAGTCTCCTTCCGACCGCTATGTCCTGGGCATACATGGTTATCGCTGCTACGGCACCAAGGAATTTGATTCTATCTCCAGGTTCTACCATGAGCATGGCTTCAACTGTTTTCTCATAGACCACCGAGCCCATGGCGAGAGCGAAGGAAAATATATTACCTTTGGGCTCAAGGAATGCGAAGACTGTATGGGATGGCTCAAATTCATGCGAAAAGAATTCGGGGAAGATATCGAGATCGTTCTCCATGGAGTATCAATGGGCGCTTCCACCGTTATGCTTATGAGTGGCAGGCTTTTGCCCAATAATGTGGTATTTGCGGTTGCAGACTGCGGGTATTCTTCTCTTAAGGATCAGATCATGTACAATATGGAGGGTAATCATCTCCCGGCACCTTTAGCCTACCAGATGTACAGGATAGGAGCAAAGCTGAAGGCGGGCTTTGACCCTGACGAATGTGTTCCGATAGAAGGTATAGAAAAAAGCAATATACCTGTTCTTTTCGCGCATGGCGACGCCGACCGCTTTGTTCCTTTCGACATGGTGTATGCGAATTACGAAGCCTGTCCCAGTCCCGTTAAAAAGCTCGTGGTCGTAAAAGGCGCCAAACACGCCCAGGCCTTCCAACGGGATGACCTCCTTAAAAACGCGATATTGGATATGGTCGACCGGTTCATGTGATAAACATAGCAGGCAGTAAGCGCCATTATAAAAGCCGTCCGGCGATCCGCCAGACGGCTTTTATAATTAACTGATATGGAAATCATTTTTTCTTTGCCGGCTTTTTCTGCATATACGAGCTGATATAGTCCGCTATTTCATCCTTAGGAATACCAAGCGCAAAAGCAAGTTCTTCATGGAGCTGTTTTTCCGCCATCTTAAAATATCTCTCATCGATCACAGTGACTTTCTTTCCGTCCTCGATCCTTGCTTTCCTGCGGCTGTATAACGCCTTTATGATCATTATCAGCTGTTTGGGATCGCAGGAAGAAATCGCCTTTTTGTACTCCTGCTCCCTTTCAGCTTCCTTTTCTATCCACGCCGCCTTTATATTCGGGATATCCTCTATAAGCTCCTTCGCTTCTTCTTTTGAAATGACCCGTCTCATTACAGGCTTTTCACTGTCAACCGGCACATATACTACAGAATCCCTTTGATAGACCGGTTTTAATGTATAATATGTCTTCTTTTTGTCTATCATTGACATGGATAATGTTCCGATATTGACTATCTCACATACGCTCTGATTACCATAGATGACCATTTCGTTCTTTTGGAACATACAACACCTCCTTTCCCGTCATTTTCTATTATTCTCCAAACGCCGGAAAATGCCTCCGAAAATCAGGCATACTGCGTCTTTTGTTTTACACCCGGAATGAACTTTAATTTTATAACTATCTGCAAATCAAATAAATTGGTCTGAATCTATTGAAATAATCATACAATGATAGTATACTCTATTTTTTGACATTTTTCTAATAGAATTTTCGTTGTTTCAGGAAGAGTTTTTCAGCAGATCATGAAAGGTCCCCATTCCTTTTACTCTTCTCTTTTACAGCCTCCTCCACCATTTTTTCTATAGCCTCCCTGGGCAGGGGATACTTCATTTCCCGGATAATCTTATCCGCATCATAGCCTTTGTCAACCAGATGTCTGATCGCTCCTCCATAAGCAAAATCTCTGGAAAAATTCTGAAGAGCTTCACCAAAATAATCCTTTTTTTCCATGATACCCTCCTTTGCAGTCTTTCATTATAACAGCAGGGAATCAAAATAATCCTCTGTCTGATCATTTCCGTTAAAATAATTGATCAGATACGCCTTGGCTTCGGCATGCCTGTCGGAGAGATCACTCAATGCCTTATCCAGGTTTCCCCTGTCTATCCCGTTAAGCTCCAGCAAAAGGCGGTAATAATCAATATCATCCCCGTGCTCCGAAAGAACGAAACTCCAGGCAGCTTCCGACTCCCTTCCCACGGAATGATCCTTCACATAAGTCTTCAAAATATCCTCAAGTCCCGGATCAAGCCGCTCCCTGTATAATAGTCTCAGCATTGAGAGCCCTGACTTTTTACGTCTGTTGAATTCCAGATACTCATCATAGTCAAAATGCAGATCCTCCTCACCGCAGAGAACATACAGATGATAGCCTTCATCATCTTTGAGATTAAGGATATTTAAGAGCTTCTGATCCCATTTATAAAACCATTCAGCGCTTCCCACCGCCTCCGTTTCAAGCAGGTATTCCGCGTCCATGACCGTAACCGCCTTCGCCAAAAGCCTTGACGAATCATGGCTTCTACCTGCTATCAAAATACTCTCAAGCCTGTTGTCATTTTTGAACACGCCTTTTAAAAAGGTACATCCTGCTTTTTGGGTATCGGGATCCGCTTCCTCCGGCTCCTTTAATTCCGGATCATGCTTTACAGCGTACGAGGCTCCAAAAGAAAAGGAAACCAGTGAGGTACAGGAGGCAAACGCCCATTCTCCCACACTCTTTATGCTGTCAGGCAGCACCGCATTTCTGAGAAGCCTGCATCCAAGGAATGCTTTTCTGTCTATACCGTAGACGCCATGCCCCATGAATTCCGAAGGAATGACCACCTCTGTCAGGGTTTTATCGGCATCAGCAATAAAAGCCTTTCCGTCTCTGATATCAAAAAATAACCCCGTTTCTTTATCATAATGTCTCATATTTCAGAAGCTCCCTCGCCTCAGCCTGCATATCGATCTGTCTTTCGGTTATCATAAGCTCGCTCTGATGCTTTTCATAGCCTTCAGATCCGAATTTTGCGATAAATCTTGAAGTGTACGGATTTACGGTCAGCTCCGTCAAAAGTATAAGGAGCTCATTGCCTCCTTCAAAAGCTTCTTCCGAAAAGCCAAAAACATTTTCGAGCTCACCCGAAGCCTTGTCGCTGTCCTTCTTTATTGTCATTACTTCCCCGTTATACTTCCGTTTTATGTCCTCATATGTCCCGCTGCCGTTTACCAGACTCTTTTTTATCTCCAGAAACAGCTTAGCCGCCTTCTTAAGCTTATATTCCTCATCCTGAGACAGAGAACCTGCTCTCTTCATCCCCGAAAGTTTTTTTACGGATCCTTCATAAACCCTGCCGATATAATCTATAAGCTCGTTTCCGGACTGTCCGGAGCATCCCTTTAAAACCGGAGCGGCATAGGAAATATAGTCAACCTTTCTGACAACATTTTTTATATCAAGCTTAAGCCTGTCCATAAGCATCGACAGAAGAGAAAGCCTTTCATCAAAAGACGCCTGTTTAGCCCTTTGCACCGAAGCCTTGGTATCTTCTCCCAAAAGGATCTCCTCTATTCTGTAGTCCTTTTTATATTTGTTGAAAAGATCATAATAGGCGTCAAATTCCCTGACCGCCCTTTCGTTCTTTATATACTGGTCTATCAGTGTATCGGTGACCTTAAGCCCTTCCTCTTCATAGAGCTTGATTATTTCGGAAAGATCTTCCCAGCCTCTGGCTGTAACATAAGACCTTCCGTTTACTGTATTTTCTATCTTATAGAAATATTCCCTCTTCATATCCAGGAAATTGACTATAGCCGGATGCAGGCTCCTTTCCGAAGCATATTCCTTAAACACCGAATAGTCGGGGTCAACATTCAGTACTTTCATCCTGTCAAGCACGGCCACGTCGAATTCCCTGACCGACCTGTTATACTCGGGAGGATTTCCCGCTGTCACTATGACCCAGCCCTCCGGAACCCTGTGCCTTCCGAATATCTTATATTGAAGGAACTGCAGCATGGATGGGGCAAGGGTTTCCGAAACACAATTTATCTCATCCAGGAAAAGAATGCCTTCTCTTATACCGCTTTCTTCCATGGTCTCATAGATTGAGGCGATTATCTCGCTCATGGTATATTCCGTAACATCAAACTCTTCTCCGGCATAAGTCTGTTTTTTTATAAACGGAAGGCCGATCGCCGACTGCCTTGTATGATGTGTCATCGAATAGGAAACCAACGCAACGGAAAGCTCCTCTGCTATCTGCTCCATAATGGCTGTCTTGCCAACACCCGGCGCTCCGAGCATAAATACCGGTCTCTGCCTTACCACCGGTATGACGTAGTCCCCAAGCTCATTCTTCTTTAAATAGATCCTTACAGTCTGTTCTATGTATTCCTTTGCCTGTTTTATATTCATTTCCGCTCCTTTTCATTACCTGAAAAACATTGATCTGGTCAGTTATCATTGGGAAACGCTGAGTAAAGCGTTTCCCGCGCGAAAATCAATTCGACATTTGTATACAAATGTCGAATAAGCCCGCGGGCACGAAGTGCCCTTCCTTGGCGGATTTCTGCGCATCCTGCCGGAAGCATCTAAGGAAAAACTGAATTAATCAGTTTTTCCTTAGATATCTCTTCCTCACTGAGGACTGCCGGAATCGCCCACCATGGCACCTCGGGCCTTCTGTCATCATCAGACAGAAACACAAACATACAGTCGTATCCCGGTGCCTTTACGGGGTATATCCCGTACCCGTCCGTAAAGTAGATCAGCCCTTTGAAATTTACAAATTCACCATCTTCAACAAGCTTGTTCACATATTCTATTGCCGGCCTGAAGTCAGTACCCCCGAAGCCCACAAGTTTACCTCTCTTTAAAAAGGCGTCGAATTGGGCCTCATTCTCGATTTTTGTATCCTCGTGCACCTCATTGTCACTCTGTATTATATGAACGTTTATCTTTTTAAAGAAATTTTCGCTTCCCTTCAGGATATTATAGGTCTTTTTTAAGAAGCTTCTTATTATATCACCCCTGCACGAAGCGGATGTATCAAGGACTATCGCGAAATCCCTTATCTTTTTAACGTCCCTGAACTCAAGCGGTTCAATGAGAGGCATGTTCCCGTATTTCATGAACCCGTAGGTATAATATATATAATCAAATTCGTCCTCGCTTACCGAAAGTTCCTCACCAGTTACCGTAAATCTCTCTAACATCCTTTTGAAATCATATCTTTCCCTGGTCGCTTCATCCAGATTTTTGAACAGGCTTTCCGAATGCTTTGAATTCTTTGAAAAAGTCCTGATATCTGCCTTTATCCTCTCGCTGATCTTCTGCCATTCATCCCTGCTCAACTCCAGATTATCAGGTTCCTTCCAATATATATGCCTGTCCTTGAAAAAAAGCTCAGAAAATTCCTTTTTGTCGGATGCGGCTAATGGATTTACCAGAAAATACTTATATATCTTTTCGGAAGTCATCCGGTCTACGCCCTTTTTCAGTCCCTTAAGCTTTATTTCCCTTCTGTCGTCATCCGACAATCTGAAATCCGAAAGCTCAAGCTCCATTATCATATTTTCCACAGCTATATCGCATGAAAGATCCCAAAGCTCCTCGTCAAGCTTTGCATAACCAAATGCATGATTAAAAACATAATGCAGGATCGTATGCAGGTACATTCTGGCTACAAAGCATGGATCTTCGGTATATTTCCTGAGGACATAGCCCGGATCATAGAAAAAGCTTCTCTCGTTTCCGGCGACACCGTTAAGCCCGCGTTTTGATACGGCCGGAAGCCTGCACGCCGCCACATCCATAAATCTCATATTTACGATAATGGTATCTCTTGCAAGATCAAGGAGATTTTTTGCAAATATCTCTATTCTGTTCTGATGCTGATCATTCTCGTTCAAATCATGTCCTCTTTGTACTGAGATTCGTGATATTGCGCTTGTTATGTATTAAGCGTTGTTATCAATTGTATAATATATCGCATGTTATGTTTATATTGCTGCAATATTTCCAGTATTTATGCTAAAACATTTACTCCGTTATTATTTTATCTATTACAATAATCAATTGCCGGAATCAGGGCCGGAATATACACTCTGCAAATAATAACAGTAGCATTTTAAAAATGTCCGATTAATTCAGTGCTCCTGTCAGTATTCTCCCGGATTGACACGATACAAAACATATTCCTCTCCGGCCGACACCACATCACCCAAAGCTTCAAATCCTTCCCAAAGCACGGAATAGTAATAATTTTCCCTGGGTCCGACATATACGTATTCTATATTATATCTTTCCAGGAAATCCCGGCAATACTCCATATCTTCGCCTTCGTAAAACCACCTTACTTCATCGGAGCGTTTCCATACAATTTCCCAATCTTTTCTCCACAGCCACTCATGCACGTCCCAGCCTATAACAGTACAGGTCCCTGTAAAGACAGACAGCTTGCAGTCCGGATTATAGCTTCGCCCTGCCGCTTCCAGAATATTTATGTGCCTTTTATCAACTCCGTTTAAGTATTCTATGGCACCCCATTCCGGGCCATACTCATTATCTCCTCTCCGGATAAAATCCATCGCAGAAATTCCCTGCCTTAAACCACTGTCGGAAATATCTCCGAACCATTGTTTTACCGACACCCCAATATAGCTTGACGACAGAAGACAGAATAATATAGCTGTAACAGCTGCAGCCCTTAAGATCCTGCCCTCTCTTAAAAAAATCCCGACAGCTGTTCCGATAATAATCCCGAGCAGTATATAAGCCTGATATGTAAGCTTGAACATAGTGTTATATCTTTGATAATCGTCTCCATATATATCCTTTACATAGATAAGTTCCGGCAATACGATAAGTCCTAACGCACAGAGTACAAGAGCCGCAAATGTAAGCTCCATCGTATTCAGGTGCCTTGTTCTTCTGTATCTTGAGATTATGAATGCGAATAAAGCCATAGCGGCGGCTATCCGCGGCCCCCATATGAGCATAAGCTCCCAAATCTGTGTATGCCTTTCGCAGAGCCCTATCTCTGAGGAGATCTTTTCAAATGAAAGAGTAAACGGCAGCATTACAAAAAATGATATTGCGAGGATAACCGCTCCCTTCAGGAGAACAAAAAAAACAGTTTTTGCCCCGGCCCCGTATTTTTTATAGTCGCAGAGAAGGATAACCGCTCCGGATATAACGAAATATATCGGAAAATCCCAGTAATTAACCCCTTTAAACAGTCCCAGCAAAAGTGACAGAAGTAATACAGTGCCTGAAAAAAGCTCCCGCAGATCATATTTTTTCAGGTATACTGCATTATAAGCTCCTCCGGTCAGATCCTGTCTTGTAACCTCCCTTTTTTCCCTTTCAAGCTTAGCTTTGTAACTTCCCTTCCCTACCTCCTTAAGCACCTTATCCAGATCGGTCACGCCCTTATTCTGAAGATATCCATGAGTGCTTTCCATATATACTGCAGTGTCTTCATCCGAAGATCCTTCATCCATACCGAACGCTTCCGCAGCGTATTCAAAAAGCAGCGCCAGAAGCGGCAAAGTAAACATCATATTGCAAACATGGGCATGCAGGTCTCCAAGTATAACAGTATATGAGGGGAATTCATGTTTGCCTTTGTCAAGTGAGCCGGTAAGTCTTCCGATAAAAACAGTAGAATCAGGAAACCAGAAATCCTGTACTATCTCTCTTCCCGTCAATCTTTCAATAAAAGGAATCAGAAGCCCGTAAACCAGATAATGCCCGTTTGCGCAACAGGCAGTAAGCAGCGCCGCCGTCAAACCTCCGACCGCTCCGCAAACAGCACTGATACCGTGCTTTTCTTCAGAGCCGGCAAAAATCGTTTTAACATTATTATTATAATAAGAAACAACTGATTCAACCAGCGAAAACACCATCATCAAAAGACCGGCAAAAATGGTGCAGAGCATGAAATTATATCCATATTCCGGGGCAGTAAAAGACAAACGGCATAAATAAACCGAAGCAGCCTGTCCAAGGTAATAATAATTCAGCCTTTCCCCGGAAAACCACATATCAAAGGGAGCAAGTTCCTGCTGGCGATAAGCGGACTGCATAAAACCATAATCCATGAACTGCTCTGTCTGACAGTCAATGGAACCCTTGAAACCCTTCACATAGAATGCAACCGCAAATATTACGGAAAAGATCGCAAAGCCGAACAGGAATCTGCTAAATTCATTTTTCGTCCACCTGAAGCCGGTTTTGCTATGACAGGTATATATGTTGACTGAAGCAGATAAAATAATAAGTGAAAATATGCATGATACGGAGTTAAATTTAATAAGATGCATGGCTGAAAAAAACCATACCGGAATAAAAGAGATTGCGGTTCCAAGTCCCAGAGAAAGCGAATATCCGCCATCGGAAAGAGACAGCCTCTTAAAACATAATAAAGGTCTTAATGATAAAGATACGGCAAAAAGACACGCGAGCCATTGTAAAGCATACCGGGACCCGGAATCTCCAAGGCATGATATGAAAACGGCCGCCAATGAAACAATAAAAAAAGAAACGATGACGGTTCCTGAAAGAATTGAAGGCTTTTTAAAATTGTACTTTTTCACATGTTAAAAGTATCATAAAATATATAATAAAGCAATGCGCATGTGGAAATGATCCGGTATGTTTACGGACCGGCATGAACTTCCGTTTACGACTAAACGCCCTGTCTGCTTCACAGATCGGTACAATGAAAAAAGCAGGCTTTCCCCCGGGCCTGCTTTTTCCTCAAATACCCCTTATATATACCTCTCATCGTAGTCTAATACACACCCTTATTTTTACATTACCCCTAAAAATCCTTCATAAGCACGTTTGATCATTGCTCTGATCTGCTTATTGTCAAGTACTGCCTTACCACAGACTATCTGCGTTGCGGCACCGTGGATAAACATCCACATCATCCTTAACAGCTCCCTCTTCTGTTCAGGATCAAGATCGTCCGTATCCGGCAGCCCTTCGATCAATTCACTGCAATCTCCCCTTTGCAGGAATTCATGGATCTCCTCCCTGTCATGCTCTTCCACCGAAGCAACCAGCTCGAACAGATGCCTTTCCCCTTTGGCAAGATCTATATAAGCGGTTCCCATTGACAGATAACCGGGCTCCCCCGAACCCGCATTTTCCGCCATGCATTCAGAAAAGAAATCTACGCTTTTGTAGAACAGATCCTCCTTAAGCGTCTCCATATTCTCGTAGGCGCGAAATATCGGCTGTGTCGATGAATCAAGTCTGGCTGCCAGCCTTCTGGCTGTCAGCGCATTGAAGCCCTCCTCTCTTGTCATCTCAAATGCCGTATTCAGTACCTTCTCCTTGGAAACCTTGATTCTCGGAGGCATTCGTTCTCAAACTCCCTAAACCCTTTTAATTACATTTTCCCTTCATCGCAGCTATAATCCATATCCCGATGTTTGCTTTGATATCAAAGCCCGTCTGCATGACCGAAGCGGTCAACCCTTCTTTGACCGCCTTATTAATCGCTCCCCTTAGCGACGTTTTTATCGCTTATTTTTTAAAAAAACAGCTCGATCATGCATCCTTTGTTATATAACACGGATATATTAGCACAGGCGTTCCCAGTGTGTCAATAAGGAAAATAAAATTTATGTTAACTTTTTTCAGTTCGTTGACTACCTTAGTCATTCTATCCACTCTTTAAGTATTTCATTGACCGCCTCTTCTGACCGTATCAGTATCCCCTCCATTCCGGCCCGCTCGGCCGCTTCAATATTCGATCTTATGTCATCTAAAAATACGCATTCCGATGCCTCCAGCCCGTATTTTTCAAGCAGTGCTTCATATATCCTGATATCCGGCTTTACAAGATGAACCTGATATGAAATGATCGCTCCGTCAAATCTTATGGCCTCTACCGCATGCCTTGCATGGAGCTTATAAAGTTCCTCAGAATAATTGGAAAGCACATAGAGCCTGTAACCCCTGTCTTTGAGCCTGTTGACAAGCTCCCATGTTTGCGGCCTGTCAACTCCCATCCGGTCAGCATTATCAAGAAACCACTCTATATCCTCATAAAGCTCCGGCTCTGTGATCCTGAATCTTTCCTTCATCTCCCGGGTACTCAGATCGCCCAGATCATACTTTTCCCAGAGCTCGGATTTGAAGACCGCCCTTGCAACTGCCCTTGCTCTCTCAGGTGCGAGTCCTCTGTCATTCTCGAGCATATCCTTCCACCTGAACCCGATGAGGACATTTCCCATATCAAATACAATGTTCTTCTTTCCGTTAAGGCTCATGACCGTTCCTCCTAAATATTGACCATATCGGTCAATTTCTATGGTGTTTATGATTTTTATCATGCAAAACAAAAACGCCATTTTTATAATTCAAATCTGGCGTTTAATGACGATAGAAATATGTGACAATGAGACGGCATTTCCCGGTCAGGAATAATCAACCTTTATCAGGCAAAGTCCCTGCGCCGGAGCGGTCGCTCCCGCAAGGGCTCTTTTCTTTTCCGAAAGGAGCTGCAACATGCTCTCGGCAGACCTCTTGTTAAAACCGACTTCCAGCAGTGTGCCGGTCATTATCCTTACCATATGCTGCAAAAAGCCGCTGCCATGATATGTAAAATACAGATAATCCCCTTTTTTCGAAATATCGATGTGATCCACTTTCCTGACCGTAGATTTCTTCATCCTCGGATTGCTGCAAAAGCCCGCGAAATCATGCTCCCCCTCAAGTATTTTTGCCGCCTCTTTCATCCTTTGCATATCAGGCTCCTCTTCCAGAGCAAATACATATTTCCTGTCAAACACAGGCTTTTCACCGCCTATATAGCAGGTATAGCGGTAAGTCTTCCCGACTGCGTTATATCTGCTGTGGAAACGGTCCGAGGCCTCGGCGGCATCTTTAATGCAGATATCATCCGGAAGATAGCGGTTCATATATTCTTTTAATTCTTTCGCTGACATTGCGGCGGAAAGCCTCGCATTAGCGATCATCGCCTCTGCATGTACTCCGGCATCTGTCCTTCCCGCGCCTATAACTTCAACAGGCCTGCCTTCAAGCTTTGCCAGTACATTCTCAATTTTCCCCTGGATCGTCATATCTGTCCCGGGCTGATGCTCCCACCCCTTATAGCGGCTGCCATCATATTGTATCGTAAATTTATAGTTTTTCATTAAGCCTCTGAATTTCAGCCTCGTACCTTTTTGCCTGCTCCTCGTTTCCCAGGCTCCTGTAACAGTAAGACAGCTTCCTTATCGCCTCTTCTCCGCCGTATTTCAAACTCAGGATGTTTTTTGTTTCAAAAGCAGAATTATAAAACCATACGGAAGCCTCTCTCGGATCGCCCTTAGACAGATAGTATTCGCCAAGGATAAAGCAGACCTCGCTAGCCGGCTCCATCGCGGCCTCCTTGAGAGCATATCTGTACATTTTCAGATAATCTCCCCGCCTGAAGCACGAGAGCACGATCACGCAGATCGCCTCTTTAAGCGCGGAGGCATCTGTTGAATCTGCCTCCGCTATTTCAGTAAAGTACTTTTCTGCCTTATACAGTTCTTCATCGCTGCCTGCGATAAAAAGCTCTCTCGCATACATTCCCGCAAGTCTTTCGGAAAGTCTCTCACCTCTTTCAACAAGCCCTTCAAAAATACCTATATCTCTTCCTGAATGAAGTCCCTCAGGCCTGTGTATTATTTCTATATCGCTGTCGAAAACCAGAGGCTTCTCCCGGATAGTCTCATGCACAGGCTCTATCCACGTAAAAGTACGCACCCTCTTAAAAAGCTTCGCTCTGAGCTCTCTGTCAAAATTATATACGGAACCGTTCTCAAGCTGGTTACAGTAGTACATCTGGACTATCTCTATTTCAGGAGTGAGATTGTTCTTAAGTATCCTGAATCTTTTTCTGTTTTCCTCATCCAGTACCTCGTCTGCGTCCGCAGAGTAGATATAATCGCATGTTGCCTTGGAAAAAGCATAGTTTCTGGCCTTTGAAAAATCATTGACCCACTCAAAGTCAAACACAAGATCCGTGTATTCCCTTGCTATTTCCTTAGTCCTGTCGGACGAACCGGTATCCACTATGACAATCTCGTCCATGAGGTCTCTCAGACTGTCAAGGCATCTTTTTAAAACCGCCTCCTCATCTTTAACTATCATACAAAGGCTTACAGTGATATGATTTCCCGTACTCATTCCTGCTCCCTGATAAACGGCCTGTCGATATCGACAACCGCATAGTAATCGCCCGGCAGCTCTTTAACCTTCTCATCGATTTCCTTAATAAGCTCATCATCCGTAAGGCGAAAATCAAATGGCACCACAATATCAAAAATAACCTTTTTGTGCGTCGGACCCTCAACCATCCTGAAATCATGCATGGAGATCCCTTCATCAATGCCCTTCACGAGTGCCTCTATCTCTTTTCTCGCATCATCTCTCTGTTTATCATTTACAACCACAGGATCCATATGGATCACAGTCTGGCAGCCCAGTGCATCCTTAAGCTTTCGTTCTATATTGTCTACCGTATCATGGAGCTCTACCATATCGCCATCCGCCGGAACCTCTACATGAAGTGATATCATCATCCTGCCCGGCCCGTAATCATGGACCAGGAGATCATGGACTCCCAGGATATCATCATAGCTCTTTACGAACATCTCTATTCTTTCAGCAAATTCCTTGTCTATACCTGTTCCAAGCAGAGGATCTATGGTATCCTTCGCAGATGAAAAGCCTGAGAACAAAATAAATAAGGCCACTAAAATTCCGCACCAGCCATCCAGTCTGATCCCTGTGTACTCATTGACCAGTAAAGTCAATAAAACTACTGAGGTCGCGACCGAATCGACAAAGCTGTCCATTGCAACTCCTCTCATAGCCTGACTCTTAAGCTTTTCGGAAGCACTTTTGTTATAGCCGTACATGAAAAGCTTTATTATTATGGAAGCTATGAGAATGAGAGAAGTGGGGCCATTCAGGTGGACATCCGTAGGGGAGATGATCTTACCGGCGGAGGTCTTTACAAGCTCTGCTCCCATCAGAATAATTATGATCGATACAATAAGCCCGGTAACATATTCAAGCCTTCCGTGTCCGAACGGATGCTCATGATCAGGCTTCTCCGATGAAAGCTTAAACCCCACTATCATAACCACGGACGAACCTATATCCGACAGATTATTGAATGCATCGGTCAAAATAGAAATGGATCCGCTCAGGAATCCGGCCAGGAATTTTATCGCGAATAAGAGAAGATTGAAAAATATCCCCAGTCTTCCGCATAAAAGCCCATACTGGGCCCTGACCTCGGCATTGTTCACCTGCTCATAATCCCTGATAAAAATCTTCGCGAAAAAATCTATCATACCTTTTCTCCGTCAGAATCTCCATCCACAGTATCCGCAGTGTGCACAGCATCCGCGGCAATTGCATCAGGCGCACCTTCTGTCCTTTCGTCAACCTCAATCCCCTCCAGCCTCAGCTCCTCGGGAGTAAATCTTCTCATCTTTTCGAAGCCTTTTACAATCATCATTATACTATATTTAAAATTGGTGAAAACCCCGGCCTTAGAGAGATTGATTATGACCATTCCAACCGGAACAGCCACGATAAGACCGAACGGTCCGCCGGTCCTGAAGCCAATATAAAGAAAAAAGAGTGTGGGTATCGGCTCAAGCCCTATGGAATCTCCTACAAGTTTAGGCTGTATAAGCTGCCTTACTGCCTGTCCTATCGCCCATATTATGATCAGTCCTATCGCCATTTTATAATCCTGTTGGATAAGCTTGATAACAGCCCACGGGATCATTACCGCACCGGCCCCGAAAAACGGGAGGAAATCAAGCAAAGCCACCAGAAAAGCTATCATAAAAGCATATTTGACCCTTAAGATCAGCAGGCCCGCAAATATTTCAAAATACATCACTATCATTATTTTGAACTGAGCCGCAAAATAACCACCGACTGCATCCTTCATGGTTTTATATACCAGATCCCATCTGTCCATCAGCTGCTTTGGAATATGCCTTTCTATAAAACCTATTATATAATCACGGTCTGCAAGGAAAAAATAGGAAGCAAGGATCCCCATTATAACACTGATAATCGGTAATCCCACATTGCCGCTTCTCTCTGTCTCGGCATCGGCGGCTGCAGTGGCCACACCACTTATCCAGTTGCTGATATTGACAAAAATATTATCAAGAAAGGTATCAGACCACTCCCTTACCGGAAGAGGGAATCTGCTCATAAACTTTCTGACCGAAGCGATAAACGCCCGGATCGTCTCACTTGTATTCTCCCAGGTCTGTGGTGCTGTTTGAATGAATCCTATGATCTGTATCACCAGATTATAAATAATGAAATAAAGCGCAGCCACCACGGCAGCGATAACGATAATTATGACCACCGCGGTTCCGGCTTTTCTGGTTATCCTGACCCTTTTTTCAAGAAACCTGACTAAAGGATTCGCTATCAAAGCTATGATCCCCGCTATAACGAAGGGCATAAAATAGACAACGAGCCTGGGAAGCACCCAGATACAGAGGGCAAGAAGAATGAGGAGTCCAACGATATTAACGGTTATTTTCAAGTATTTCGTCGATTTTTTCATAGATCTTCTCTTTTCCGGACTTATTAAGAGCGGAGAACGGTATAATGACCGAACCAGTCAATAATCCCAGGGTGTCTCTTATCTGTTTCAAATGCTTATCTAACTGGCTTTTCTTGATCTTGTCCATTTTAGTCGCTATTATCACGGGGTCAAATCCATTGGACACGATGAAATCATACATAAGCTTATCATTTGCATTCGGCTCATGCCTGATATCGACCAAAAGAAAAATGGCTTTAAGCTGCCCGGAGTCACGGAGATATCTCTCCACCATCTTACCCCACTTCTCTTTTTCGCTCTTGGCGATCTTCGCATATCCGTAACCGGGCAGGTCAACAAAATACAACTCGTTGTTAATATTATAGAAATTTATTGTCTGAGTCTTTCCCGGCTGTGAAGAAGTTCTTGCCAAAGCTTTGCGGTTCATTAACGCATTTATAAGCGATGATTTTCCCACATTGCTTCTCCCGGCAAAAGCTATCTCCGGATACCTGTTATCAGGAAATCTGCTTGTCACCCCGCAAACAGTCTCCAGGCTTACCTCCTTAATTTTCATCCCGGAACCTTTCTTTTAAAAAGCGCCGCCCTTTCGGCGGCGCCTGGCTATTCTGCTTTCTTAAGATCATCCCCCCGTCTCGTTATGAGCGGCGACGAGCTTCCATCCACTGCCGCCTTGGTGATGACCACGGAAACTATCGACTCATCGGAAGGAATCTCGAACATCACGTCCGTCATTATTTCTTCAAGTATAGATCTTAAGCCCCTGGCTCCCGTCTTTCTCTTAAAAGCCAGCCTTGCTATTTCCTTTATCGCGTCATCTTCGAAAGAAAGCTTCACGTCATCGAGCTCAAACAGCACTTTATACTGCTTAACTATCGCGTTCCGCGGCTCGGTAAGGATCCTGACCAGAGCTTCTTCATCCAGGCCGTCTAATGATACGCTTATAGGAACCCTTCCTACAAATTCAGGTATCAGACCGTACTTGACGAGATCCTCAGGCTGAACCGCCTTAAGAAGCTCTCCCAGCTCCCTCTCGCTCTTATTCTTTATTTCCGCATTAAAGCCTATTGATTTCCTGTCAAGCCTTGTTTCAACAATCTTGTCAAGTCCGTCAAAGGCCCCGCCGCATATAAACAGGATGTTTGTAGTATCGATCTGGATAAGGTTCTGCTGGGGATGTTTTCTTCCGCCCTGAGGAGGAACTGACGCATTTGTCCCCTCGATTATCTTGAGGAGAGCCTGCTGAACGCCTTCTCCGGAAACATCTCTTGTAATAGATACGTTTTCAGATTTCTTTGTGATCTTATCGATCTCGTCGATATAGATTATCCCAAGCTGGGCACGCTCCACGTCATACTCAGCCGCCTGTATCAGCTTAAGCAGGATATTCTCAACATCTTCTCCGACATAGCCCGCCTCGGTCAATGTCGTTGCGTCCGCAATTGCAAAAGGCACGTTCAGTATCTTTGCCAGAGTCTGCGCAAGAAGAGTCTTACCGGAGCCTGTAGGCCCCAACATTATGATATTGCTCTTTTGAAGCTCGATATCGTTCTTCAGTTTCCTGCCTGCCTGCTTTGTGACCCTCTTATAATGATTATATACGGCTACGGAAAGGACCTTCTTGGCCGCTTCCTGCCCGATCACATTCTCATCGAGAAAAGCCTTTATCTCCTTCGGTTTTATAAGGTTGATATTAAACTCGCCGACAGAAGACTCTCTCTCTTCTTCGTCATACAGCTCGTCCTCTAATATCTCGGAGCAGATCTCAATACATTCATCACATATATACACGCCATTAGGCCCCGAAATAAGCTTTCTCGCATATTCCTGGGACTTTCCGCAGAATGAGCAGCAAATTGTGTCATCCCTCTCTTTTTTTCCAGCCATTGTCTATTCCCTGCTCTCAATAATCTTATCAATCAGTCCGTACTCCAAAGCCTCTTCTGCTGTCATCCAGTTATCGCGCTCTGTATCCCTTGCAATTTCCTCTATCGGCCTTCCGGTATTTTCCGACAGTATCCTGTTAAGATTCTGTTTCGTGCGGAGTATCTGTTTCGCGGCTATCTCTATTTCCGTAGCCTGGCCCTTTGCTCCTCCCAAAGGCTGATGGATCATGACTTCGGAATTCGGAAGCGCGAACCTCTTGCCCTTTGCTCCTCCTGCTAAAAGAAAGGCTCCCATGCTCGCCGCCATCCCCATACAATAAGTTGCTACATCGCATTTCACATAATGCATGGTGTCATATATGGCATAGCCGTCAGTAACCGAGCCTCCGGGAGAGTTGATATAGAAGTGGATATCCTTTTCCGGGTCCTCGGCCTCCAAAAACATCATCTGAGCGACTACGAGGCTTGCGGTCACCGGATTGACCTCTTCGCTCAAAAAAACTATCCTTTCCTTTAACAGCCTGGAATAAATATCATA
>JAIKXO010000155.1 GCA_024684065.1 Lachnospiraceae bacterium | reverse complement strand
TCTGAGGTGGCCATTATTTCTCCTCTGGTTCTCAGTCCGAGATTAATATAAATTGAAAAAGGATAACTTTATTTGAGTATATCATATAAGAAAATTAATAGCATCCAAAAGGCTGTGAAAAACAAAAGATTATTATGTGTGTTGGCTTATTCTTATGTTGCGATTCTATACTTCTTTACAAAATCGAAAATACGTTCCGCAATATCTTCAGGAGAGGTGAAGGTATTATGGCAGCAGAACTAAAACCCATTGATGTTATATGCCAGCATTCCCGTGATGGGAAGAATCTGCATCAAACGTTTTTTCGTCAAATGCTTCAAGCATGGTGGTGATATTGGCAAAATCCTAGTCAGACACCGCGCCATGAAGCAGTTCAGATCTGATTACGCCACATATCACTATATCCTCGCGCTCAAAGCATTCTATCAGCTCATCGGTGGGATTGTTCCAAAAATCGATAAAAAAGTTGGTATCTGCCAAAATCATCAAATCATACCCCCCTCTCTCAACTCACTTACTGCCTTGGCATCTACCTTTATTTTGCCTGCCGACTGCATAAACCGCCTTTTCTTATCTGCCTTTGTCATAGCCTGGCTCGGCTGGGATACGGAAACTGTCACTTCATTGACCTTAAAGCCTATGACCGAAACAGTTTTCATCTTGTCGATCATATCTATCAATACTCTGATGCCGTCATCCGTCATCTGATCTATTCTGCTATACGCTTCCTGTTGTAATGTCATAATCGTCACCTCTCTGTGCCGTAAAAATTTTATTATGATCACTGATTCATATGCAATCGGCACAATGCGTATGCACATGATTATACAAATTTACTATACATTATGGCGCTTTTTTTCAACATACACACATACCGGATTCTTGCAACAAGTTGTTTTTCCATCCGTCACGAAGACCGGAAAGATCAGGGCCATCGGCGAAGGGAGAAAAGGTGGGAAGCAGCCTGATCACCTGCTCCTGCAACGGCTTCCGGTTTTTCACTCTGGTGTAAGCATCCTGCCAAAAGTTTCACGGTATCACTGCCGAGGATTATGTTCATCAGCATTTTTTTCTCCCAGCGATAATGATCTTTCTCCCAAAGAGAAGAACGATTTGGGAAATGCTTTAAAAAATCTGCTTTAAGAAATTTTCCCGGACGTATTGATTATATCTCAAACATATGTTATTATTCTTTAGTTAGCGACAACTAACCAAAGTACTGGCGTATTTACCGTATAGAATAACTCCGCACAAATCGCGGAGTTTAATATAAACGGTGAGTTAGCTAATACTAACCGGAAAACCATGGATCAGGAAAGGAGATCAACGAAATGAAACTAAAGGGAATCGGTTTATTTGCACTGGGAACATTGTTTGGTCTTGAGGGAATCAAGCTTCTCTCTTCCAAAGATGCCAAAAAGCTCTATGCGCGCTGTACCGCAGGGGTTCTGAGAGCAAAGGATGCCGTGCTCGATCAGGTGACTACGCTTCAGGAAAACTGCATGGATATCTATGAAGAGGCAAAGGAGATCAACGAGGACAGATCCGGGAAGGAAGATGAAACGGAAGAATGAACGTTACGATCAAGCATGAGATCAGAAACAGGATCAGGATCCATCTCCCCGGGAAACGGCTAAGCTTCCGGGAGGCGGATACCCTGGAATACTATCTGAAAGGCTTTGACGAGGTCCGGGAAGCACGGGTCTACGAACGGACCGCGGATGCGGTGATCTTCTTCTCCGGGGACAGATCGCGGATCCTGGACATCGTGAAAGAATTTTCCTTTTCAGACGTAAAGGTGCCGGAACGGATATTTGAGAGTTCCGGTAGAGAACTTTCCTCGAAGTATTATGAGCAGGTTGTGGCGGCAGTGCTCGTGCATTTCGGGAAACGGCTTTTTCTGCCAATCGCTATCCGGAGGATATGGGATACGATCCGCGCGGCCGGATACCTGTGGCGCGGCCTGAAGACGATCAAAAACGGACGGCTGCAGGTGGAGATGCTGGATGCGGCCGCGATCATCTCTGCTATCATGACGGGCGATCACAATACCGCCTCTAATGTCATGTTTCTGCTAAAGATCGGAGACACTCTTGAGGAGTGGACGCATAAACGTTCAGTGGATGATCTTGCCAGGAGGATGTCTTTAAATATCGATAAGGTGTGGCTGCAAACAGAGAACGGTGAGGAGCAGACTGATTCATCAATGGTAGTCTGCGGTGACAGGGTAGTCGTTCGGATGGGAAATATGATCCCGTTTGACGGAGAGGTGGATGCCGGAGAAGCCATGGTAAATCAGGCCTCCATGACAGGGGAAGGCACGGCGGTACACAAGGGAGCAGGCAAGAGTGTATTTGCAGGAACGGTTGTGGAGGAAGGCGAACTGATCATCAGGGTGACCCAGACAGAGGGCTGCGGACGATTTGACAAGATCGTGAAGATGATCGAGGGATCCGAAAAACTCAAGTCATCTCTGGAAAGCAAAGCAGAGAGGCTTGCCGACAGGCTCGTTCCATATACTCTGCTTGCTGCCGGACTGACATGGGCGATAAGCCGGAATGTGACTAAAGCGGTATCCGTACTCATGGTCGATTATTCATGCGCACTCAAGATGTCGATGCCGATATCCGTATTATCTGCCATTAAGGAGGCATCCGAATATGATATCACCGTCAAGGGCGGAAAGTTTCTGGAAGCTGTGGCAGATGCGGATACGATAGTTTTTGACAAGACCGGTACGATAACAAAAGCTAAACCGACCGTGGCCAAAGTGGTATCGTTTTGCGATGAATCCGAAGATGAACTGCTCAGACAGGCGGCATGTCTGGAGGAACATTTTCCGCATTCAGTTGCCGGAGCCGTGGTTGACGCTGCTTTGAAAAAGGGCTTGCTGCATGATGAACTTCATGCAAGTGTGGAGTATATCGTTGCACACGGAATCGCTTCTGAGATCGAAGGTGAGAGAGTTGTTATCGGAAGTTATCATTTTGTCTTTGAAGATGAAGGCGTTGTCATAGCGGATGACAAGAGAGAATTGTTTGACTCGCTGCCGGACGGATATTCTCACCTGTATTTTGCCAAGAACGGTAAATTGTCGGCATGCATTTTGATAGAAGATCCGATGCGGAAAGAAACACCGGATGTAATAGAGAAACTTCGCGCACGCGGTTTTAAACATATCGTAATGATGACGGGTGACAGTGACAGGACCGCTGCCAGGATCGCCGCCGAAGCAGGTATTAGCGAATATTATTCGGAAGTGCTCCCGGAAGACAAGTCAGGATATGTTGAAAAAATGAAGAATGAAGGGCATCGTGTGATCATGGTAGGTGACGGGATCAATGATTCTCCGGCACTATCCGCATCAGATGCGGGAATTGCCATCAGCGACGGCGCGGAAATAGCCAGACAGATAGCCGATATCACAATAGGCTCCGATGATCTGGAAAGCATAGCCGTATTAAGGGATATCAGCACTCTTTTGATGAAAAGGATCAGATTCAATTACAGGATCATAGTAGGATTCAATACTGCGCTTATAGGGCTTGGAATAGCCGGGGTTATGCCGCCTGCGACATCTGCGGTGCTTCATAACGGGTCGACCATGGCGATAGGGCTTAAGAGTATGACACATCTTATGCCAGGGCAACGGGAGCAGCGGCCTTTTTTGGAGGATAAAGGAAAGAAATAAGGAGGCAGAAAAATGTCCAGAAAGGCTTCAAATTTTCAAAAGGTGGTTATGTCGTGGGGGTATCGAGGAAAGGAGATTTTTAAACCGTTAAACACAGGACGGATAGACGATCATGTCGCTTGTGTAAGGGAATGGATCGCGAATATCTTCTTTTATACAAAGAATGGTACGACGATCATGATCGATGCAGGTTATAACTACGGGCGGCTTGCCGAGAAAATGAGGTGGCTGGATATAGATCCGTCTTCCATAGAACATATTCTGATAACGCATCAGGACACGGATCATGTGGGAGCTGTGGAACGTGACAGCAATGGTCTGTTTAAGGAAGCCAAGCTGTATATCAGTGAGATCGAAAACAGGTATATGACCGGAGAGGTGAGAAGGAGGGTTATTTTTGGGTTATATAAGCTCCCTATGGTGAAGAGTGATAATGAACGAGAGCTCTTAAAGGACGGCGACGTGTTTTATGTCGATGATATCAAGATTGAGCCGATACTTGTTCCGGGACATACATGGGGACATATGGTTTATCTAATAGACGATGCGTATCTCTTTACCGGGGATACTATATGGTTCGGTGCGGACGGAGGATACAGCTTTATCAATGCTCTTGCCGAGGATAACGAGCTTTCAAAAAAATCGCTTGTGAAACTGGAGAAGCTCCTGCGAGACAGAGGAATCTTCCCGAAAGTGATCACCGGTCACACGGGCTGGTCGGATGATCTTGATTTCGTATTCGCACACAGGGATCAGGTCTGTAATAGCCTAAAGAGGCAGAAGCCTCATGATCCGAACGCTCCATATGACGGGTATGATGAGAGAGAAGATACGGAATACAGAGCACGGAATGAGAGGCTTGGGAAGGCAGAGCCGGTGTCAGATCGGATACAAACAGCATATCACGCCTCCAGGAATATATATGATGATGTCCTGACACAGGGAAATGTCTTAAGCAGGATGTATATACGCTTCTTTTGGAGTGGGACAGACGACAATGAGATCGCAGAAAAGGTACTGTCCTATGTGCCGGACGACTTTTCGGGGGATTTGCTCGATGTCCCTGTAGGAACTGCGGTATTCACGGAAAAGAAATGGAGGTCATTGAAAGAAGCAAGTATCACATGCCTTGATTATAGCGGCGATATGTTGCAAAAAGCAAAAGGCCGGCTGCGAGACTGTCCGCATATATCATTTGTTCAGGGAGATGTGGGTAAATTACCGCTTGCTGATGAAAGCTGCGATATTGTCATGAGCATGAACGGGTTTCATGCGTTTCCTGACAAGAAAAAAGCATTTAAGGAAACAAAACGCGTGCTTAAGAAGGGCGGCAGTTTTATAGCCTGTTTTTATATCAAAGGAAAATCAAAGCGTACGGACTGGCTTGTAAAGAATGTCCTGGCAAGGAA
Source organism: Lachnospiraceae bacterium (assembly GCA_024684065.1). The sequence goes on along the minus strand of JAIKXO010000155.1, from coordinate 7,258 downwards.
AGGGTGGTTTACCCCGCCGTTTCCTACGGAGGATCAGCTTCTGAAGATACTTCGCAGGCTATATTTACAGGTGGATTACCATGTAGACGGGTCGATGGTTTACTTTCGCTGCGTGAAGTAAAAACAGACCGATCATATCGCTCCGATGCTCGCAACAGGAGATGATGCATATCTGCTCAGTTCTCTGCTTTATGATCTTACAGGTTTTCCGGAGATGGGATAACATAAAGCAAGTGTGATGGGGCGTAAGATCTACCATACTTGCTTTTTTTGATTAAATGCATCAAATATATTGATTTTATCGCAACCAAATGTTAATATAATCGAGTTAGCGAAAGCTAACCTAGAAGACAATGTATTCGCTGATAATAATAACTCCGCACAAACAGCGGAGTATATCATTAACAAAAGGTTAGCAACAACTAACTACGATAAACGAAAGCATAAATGGAAATCTGATATGGGGAAGAGCAGTTCGTCGGAGGATTATCTGAAATGCATACTGGTTCTTCAGAAGAAGAATGACTCGGTAAGGTCTATAGATATTGCCGAGGAGATGGGCGTGACCAAGCCCAGCGTCTGCAATGCCATGAAGAAGCTTCGAGAGCAGAAATGGATCTATTTTGATGAGGAAGGATATATCTTCTTGACGAACGAAGGAAGAACTATCGCTGAGAATGTTTACAGCAAACACTCGCTTCTTTCAAGACTGTTAAGACTTATGGGAGTCAATAAGGATACGGCCGAAAGAGAAGCATGTCTTATGGAGCATACGATCAGTGATGAAACATATGAACGGATGGATGAATTTGTCAATGCACATGAGGAGGGAGAAAAGAGATGGATTTAAAATTCGGAGATGTTCAGGAGACTGCACTTATCCCGCTTGCGATCAAGGCGAGCGAGACATCGAGACCAAATGCCAGGATCAAGGATCTTAAAGCAAAAGAGATCATAGACACTCTGGGAGTGGATGTAAGTAAATTTGATCCTTTTTTATCGCATGAGGGGGTTGTTGCAAGAACCATCCTGTACCGTGAAGAATTAAAAAGGCTTATCGGCAAGTATCCGGAAGCTCTGTGCATTAATCTGGGCTGCGGCTTTGATGATAAGTTCTCACAGGTCGATAACGGAAAAATCACGTGGTTTGATGTAGACCTTCCCGACCAGATCGCTGTCAGACGTAAGGTTTATAAGGACAGGGAACGTTGCACGATGATTGACGGGAGTGCGCTTGATGGAGAATGGACAAAGAATCTTCCTGAAAACGATATGACCATCGTCGTCATGGAGGGTGTACTTGAGTATTTTTCTAAGGAGCAGGTCAAGACCTGCCTGAACATGCTTTGCGACAGTTTTCCTCACGGTTATCTGCTTGCTGAACTGCATTCGCCTTTTCTTGAAAAGCATGGCGCCCATCATGATGCGGTAAAGAATACAAAAGCTACTTTCGGATGGGGGACAAAATCGGGGAAGGAATATCTTGAACTGGAATCACGCCTCAGCTTTGTATCCGAGAAAAGCTATAACGAAGAGATGAAGAAATATTCAATACGCGGAAAACTGTTTGCGATCGTAGGCAGGAATATCAACAACAGGCTTGCCGTGTTTAAGTGGTAGGTGGGTTGTTGTAAATGCTGTTGAGCGTTTCGGGCTGTTAATAAGGGCCTGAAGAAAAACGAACAGGAGATCTGGAGTAATGAAAAAAAAGATCGTGATGACATAATGTCTGCAGCAGGGGACATATCGGATAAACGAAAGGGGCGCTTACCATGAGGTCGGGTCAAGAGTATAAAGAGCTTACCATTAAGGAGTTTTCTAAAGCCGCGGATATATATGAGACGGATCAGGCGGGGATCTATGAGGTATGTAAGGAAGATTACCCGTATATATCCGCGGAACTGGAAAAAGAGGATTTTAACGACCTTCTGGACTGTGGCTGCGGAACCGGGCCGATGATATCGCTTTTGTATGAAAAAGACACGTCAAAGCATTATACGGGACTGGATATAACGCCCAGGATGATTGAAGCAGCAAGGGAAAAGAACCTTGAAGGGGTGGAATGGGTGGTCGGAGACTGTGAAAACCTGCCCTTCGGGGAGGATTCCTTCGATGTGGTCATCTGCTCCAACAGCTTTCACCATTACCCGAACCCGCAGGCGTTCTTTGACAGCGTAAAGAGGGTTTTGCGGCCGGGCGGAAGACTGATCCTGCAGGACTATACGGCGTCAAAACCGGTACTTTGGCTTATGAATCATACGGAAATGCCGCTTGCAAACCTTGCCGGTCACGGGGATGTAAAGGCATATTCATTGGATGAGATAAGGGAATTCTGCAGACAGGCGGGGCTTAAAATAGAGAAACTTGAAAAGGCAAAGAAGTTCAGGCTGCATCTTGCAGCAAGGAACACGGAAATCCATGGGAGAGGTAAATGTTAAAGGTTTTCAAAGGAGAACCTGCATGATGACGGATAACCATTTAAGGATGCATTCCGTGTTTTCCGAAGATCCCCGATGGAGGAACCGGTCTTGATGTGAACTGTTTTTTAATAGCAAGTTAGCGATACCTAACCACAAATACAACAATGATCATAGCCGGAGGTACATATGTCAGAAGAACTCATTATAGAGCACTGTTCACCGACTCTTGCAGGGATAAAAGCGGGAAGCATGTTTTCGGTAAGAGTCACGGAAGATTCGGATATAAACAGGGAAGTAAGGGAACTTAATAAGATGCTGAGGGGCAAGGGACTTCGGGTAATCCCGTTAAAGAAGACCAGTATGTATGCTTTGATCTATCTTTATCGTCCGGATCACCTCAAGAAGGATCTAAGCGATCCGCAAGCCGTAAACATACTTAAGAAGATGGGGTATGAGCCACGGAATCCGGAATACTGTATCATGCAGCTGGTCAGGCATCTGAAAAGCGATGAGGCGTTTCCACACGAGATAGGTCTGTTTCTCGGATATCCACCCTCGGATGTGGAATGTTTTATGAAACATCCCAGTAAGGGAGTTAAGTGCTGCGGATGCTGGAAGGCATATTCGGAGCCTGAAAAAGCACAAAAAATGTTTGTCCGATTCAGGAAGTGTACGCAGATCTACCATGAGATGAATAAAAACGGTAAATCTTTGGCACAGTTAGCCGTTATGACAGGCTGACGGTGCCGGGTAATAGAACAATTCCCTTCAGGAATGCAGAAACCTTGGAGCTGCTCTTGCATAAACGTCTTTTAACATGACAAGAAATATGGAGGAAGGAGACATTTTGAATTAATGAGAAAGTTATCTGGACTAAAAGAGGACGCGGAAGGGATAATTGCTGCGGTAAACGGGGATCAGCGTTTTATCAGCAGGATAACATCCATAGGACTTACTCCGGGGTGTACGGTCACGGTCATAAAAAATGAAAAGAACCGGCCGCTGCTGGTTTATTCGCGAGATACAATGATCGCACTAAACAGGAAGGAATGTGATCTTATAGAAGTGGAAGGAGGCAGCAAGGCATGACGGAAAAGAAAGAGACCGTGATAGCGCTGCTTGGACAGCCTAACTCCGGAAAATCCACACTGTTTAACGCACTTACCGGGTTGAGACAGCATGTGGGAAACTGGCCGGGCAAAACAGTAGAAAAAAAAGAGGGAACTTTTTAGAAGAGTTGCTTTTTCTTCCGGGAATGCCGGTCATTCCTGCGACGGCTGTACGGGCTGCGGCACGGGCAAATCTGCCTGTGCCGGCTGTATGCCGCCGGAAGGCTTTGAAAATATGGGCGTTATGTGGGAAGTAATGGTCTGAATAAGTAAAAGCTGCTTTTGGGTTGCTCTATGGGCGGATCCATTCCGGAATGAAAGCCTGCGCACATTGGGGGCTGACAAAGGAGAAACAATTCCCGACAAATAGCGGCAAATGAAAGGGATGAAATGGAAAACATAGTGATCATAGCGGTTTTGGCCCTGGTCATATCAGCATCGATATGTGGTATTGTCAAAAGAATACGTTACGGATCATCGTGCTGTGGCACGAGAGAACCGGCTGATAAGAAGATCAGGGTTCGCGACAGGAACAGAGCTAATTATCCGAACCGGTATACTCTGAGCGTTGACGGGATGCACTGTTCAAACTGCGCGAGGCGTATCGAAAATGCCTTCAACAAAACAGAAGGAAGATGGGCGAGGGCGGATGTAGGCAGAAAAGAGGTTGTACTGTTCTCCAAACTGGATGAGACCGAGAATGGTCTTTCGGAGATTGTCGCGTCGTCCGGCTATACGATGCTGTCCTGTACACGGACATCTTAAGTTCGTGCGTTAGGAATGTAAATAAACCGCCATTCATGCAGCGGTTTTTTTATATCATAAAGTTAGCATAAACTAACCAAGGAGGTATAGTAACATTGAAAGAACAAAAACCCAATCCGATGGGAAGGATCTGGCAGATTGCCGGACCTGAGCACGGCAGATTGGCATTGTCTGTTGTACTGGCCGTTCTGGGCGTCGTATCAGGCATAGTTCCCTACGTTTCCGCGGCCCGCATCATATCCGGGATAATATCGGGAAACAGGGAATGGAATTATTATCTTGTATATGTCGGTGCGGCCTTTGGAGGATTTGTATTAAAGAGCCTTTTTTATGCCAAGGGACTGAGCGTCAGCCATAAGGCGACATTTAATCTGCTGGCAATGATTCGAAAAGAGATCTTTGCGAAGCTTCCGAGAATGCCTTTGGGCACGATCATTGATACTTCCAGCGGTAAACTGAAGCAGATCATCGTCGATGAAGTTGAACGCATGGAACGTCCCATAGCGCATATGATCCCTGAACTGACATCCAATATCATAGGAGCGCTGGCAGTCTGGGCATATATGATGTTCGTTGACTGGAGAATGGGGCTTATCTGCCTTATTTCGGTACCGGTCGGGCTCATGTTTTTCGGATTTATCGCGGCAAGCTATGGAGAGGATTACAAAAAGTCCGTTGAGATCACCCAGGATATGAATTCCAGTATTGTTGAATATGTCCATGGCATTGAAGTGATAAAAGCCTATAACCAGAGGCAGTCCTCTTATCAGAAATTCAAAGACAAGGTCATGGCGAATGCATCCTTCTATTGTTATTGGATGAAAAAGACGGAAGTGTGTCAGGCACTTTGCTATACGATCGCACCGTGCACGCTCATAACAGTGCTTCCGCTTGGCTGGCGGATGTATGTTTCAGGAAAGATCACGGCGGATGTATTCATGACTTCGATCATGCTTTCAATGTGCATTGTCGGACCGATACTTGCCGCAATACAGTTCACCGATTCTTCTGCCAAGGTGGCAACTACAGTGGCCGTAGTTGATGAACTTTTAGCAGGCGAAGAACAGGATCATGCAAAAACTCCCGTGAAATTTGCAACGCATAACATAGAACTTTGCGATGTTAATTATTCCTACCATGAGGGAGAAGAAGTCCTGCATGGTGTAAACCTGTCTGTTCCGGAAAAAACCTTTACCGCCCTTGTAGGTCCTTCGGGAAGCGGTAAATCAACTATTGCCAAGCTTATAGACGGCTTCTGGGATGTTAAGGACGGTATGGTGAAAATGGATGGGAAAGATCTTAAATCCATACCCCTTGAGCAGCTCTACGATCAGGTGGCATACGTATCACAGGATAACTGGCTGTTCGACGATACGATCATGAACAATATCCGCATGGGAAATACAAAGGCGGCGGATGATACGGTACGGGAGGTGTCGAGATTATCAGGCTGTGATGAGTTTATCAAAGCGCTTCCGCAGGGATATGAAACAAAGGTTGGGAGCGGCGGAACACATCTGTCAGGCGGAGAGCGCCAGAGGATCGCTCTTGCCAGAGCCATGCTTAAGGATGCGCCGGTCGTGATCCTTGACGAAGCAACAGCTTATATCGACCCTGAGAATGAGGCTGTGATCCAGCGTGCGCTTTCAGAGCTTATAAAGGACAAGACGGTCATTATGATCGCGCACAGACTCTCCACCGTCATAAATGCCGATCAGATTGTACTGGTCAATAACGGGACCGTGGAATGCACGGGGACTCACAGCGAATTACTGAAAAAGAGTGAGCTTTATAACACAATGTGGCAGGCACATATCAGTGAATGGGGGGCAGCATAATGGTTGAAGCCATAAGAAAGATCATAGACTTTTCCGGACAGGAAAAGAGCAGGATATACAGGGCGATATTTATATCCTTTTTCAAGTCCATGTTTTCGATGTTCAGGATGGCTGCGATCTATTATGTACTCCTTGCTTTTGAAACAGGAGATCGCACGATGAAGCCGGCATTTACGGCACTCATCTTTCTGGGGATAAGCATACTGGGGCAATTCTTCCTTAAGATGGCCGCCGATCTTCAGGCTGTTCATGCAGGCTATTTTATGAGCGCTTATAAGAGACTTGAGATAGCCGAAAGACTTAAGAAGGCTCCCATGGGATATTTCAATGACAACAACCTTGAACAGATAACCGGAACCGCTACCACGGTGCTTGATGTGGTAGAGAATCAGGGGGCAAATGTTCTTGTGCTTATCCTAAGCGGATTGATGAATTCGGTAGTTTTCCTGATATGCGTGTTGTTCTTTGACTGGCGTTTGGGCGCGATAGCGCTTGCCGGCATGATCATCTATATGCTCATTACTGCGTCCATGGAAAGGAAGAGCAGATCACTGTCTCCCGTAAGGCAGAGAAACGAGGCGGCATTGGTAGCAAAAGTGCTTGAAAGCCTTCAGGGAATGAGTGTCATCAAATCATTTAATCTGACAGGCAGGGGCGATGAGGCTTTGAAAAAGGCGATAGATGATAACAGAGACAGCAACATGGCAATGGAAAGATTGTTTATCCCGTATGGAGAAGTTCAGGGAATTGTGCTTGGCGCATTCAAGGCTTTGTTCTTATTTGCTGCCGTTGCTCTGTTCCTTACGGGAAACATGACCATAACATACGCGCTTATGGCGGTGATCATATCATTCCAGGTTTTCGCGGATATAGAACAGACCGGAGCGGGGCTTACGGTTTTAAGGGTGGTTTCGAGTTCTATTGAGGAAGCGGAGAAGGTTAATCTCCTTCCGGTCATGGATGAAAACGGAAAAGAATATGATCCGGAAGATCACGGGATATCGATAGACCATGTATCTTTCTCCTATGACGATAACAGGATATTAAACGATGTAAGCCTTGAGATACCTGAAAATACAATGACGGCATTTGTGGGATCTTCGGGCGCCGGCAAAACCACGCTGGC
>JAIKXO010000103.1 GCA_024684065.1 Lachnospiraceae bacterium | reverse complement strand
CTCCGCTCCGATATAGTTGATCGGATTATAAAGATCTACGATGTTGTTGCCGTATACGTCACCGGCTTCTATCTCTGCGATATCTGCCTGATAAGCAGCCAGCATCTCCTCAAATGATGAATAGTTGGAAGAATCCGTCTTACTGCTTGCGGACTGCGTAGTTCCGGCATCGGGTGTTCCAACTTCTTCTGTGGCTGCGGCGTTATCTCCGCCGTTCATATCCGGAGATCCGCCAGTGCTGTCGCCGTCAGGGCCGTTTCCGCTCATATCGGGAGGGCCGCCTGCGCTGTCGCCACCGGGACCGCCTGAACCGCCGAGACCGCCTTCCATGCCGCCCATTGAATTTCCGCTGCCGGTACTTCCTTTCGCATACCTACCCTCGATAAATGCCAAAGCACGGTCAGCACTCGTCATCGCTGTAACTTCACTGTCAGAAAGTGCAGTACCGTCAGCGTTGAACCACGTCCAATCCTCTGTGTAGTCAAGACGGGCAAGGTAATCGTTCAGGCTCTGTTCAAACTCAGCAAGATACAGATTTACGTAAGTACCGTAATACCCGTTCGTATCCGAATGACTGTCGGCATTATACTCAATGGTCAGAGCTACCGTATCCTCTGTATCGCCGTCTCCGTTCAAATCAAACCCGACAGCTGATTCAGAGACGGAGAGATTCTTACCGTTGATGTATTCCATATATTCAGCAGCGAGGTATTCCGCCATCTGCTTTTGAAAATCTGTATTGAAGCTGTATGTCAGATCGAGGAAGTATTCAAAAGCAAGTGCCATGTCCGCTTCAGCAAGAGAAGTAATGGCGCTGTATGCCATGCATCCCCACATACCATCTGAAAGAGAGACTTCATTCCCGTCAATCGTAACGGTAGTGATATAGTTTCCGCTCGAATCCTTGTAGACGCCTACTGCGCCAGCCTCGATCTCATAGTCATAGAAATCGGGATTATCTGATGTGGCTGCCAGCATGGTCGCATGCGCTCCGCCGCCTGAACCGCCGGTAGATACGAAGTAGTCGACACTTCCTGGCAGATTGCCGAGAAGGATATTGTACTTCACAAAACGGACAGCGTTCTTCTGATCCACAAGGCAGGACGGAGCATCACCGGTAAAGGTGCCGTCGGAAAGCGTGCTTTGTTTTCCTCTGTTGCCGCAGGCCACGTTAATGTAGCCTTCTGCCGCATAGGTAGAGCCTGCTGTCTGGTTCTGCTGTTCGCTGTATCCAGCAGCTCCCGTATTGACAATTACGGGTGCGGTCTTTGCGGTATAAACCTGTCCGTTCGTACTGGTTACGGATGCGTCGTAATCGATGACGAGCGTTCCGTTCGCAGTGCCGCTTGTGGCATCAACCGATCCGTCCCCGTTTGTATCGATGCCTTTTACATAAGCTCCCGGCACACAAACCGAAACACCCTGTTCATCCTCGATTTCGGGATTGGTGACCGCCGTGACGATGGAAAGCGTCCAAGCATCCGCACTGTCGCTGTATGTCCATTCAGCGTTCATGTTTGCCAGATTGAGGGCTTCCTCAATCGCAGTCATTTCATCGGTTTTGTCGACGCTGCTGACGACTGTTCCGCTGCTTTCCTCCGAGTCTGTTCCCGATGTCTCATTACCGGGAGAACAGGCACAAAGGCTTGTGACAAGAACAAGCGCCATCAGCACCGCTGTAAGTTTGCGCTTTTTCATAGTATTACCTCCTGCATTTTTATAATCAAAGCTTGCGTTTATGACTTACCAATTTAATCGTAACGCATTTACCTTAAATAAACCTTAAATTGCATGAACTGAATATACTCTTAAACTGAAGTAAATCATCCTAATCTCGCTATCGTGTACATAATAATTCCGAGAACCCCCATACCTGAAAAAGCAAATCCCATACTGAGCAATCATAAAAGCATCAATGCTATCAGTCTTTGGATTTCTTATTCCCTGGCAACGGTAACGTTTCATCTCAAGTGGATTTATAATCCTCACATCATAATCCCTCTTCTTAAGATATGTTGCTATCGGAAAATGATAATTACCTGTAGCTTCCATAGTCACATGAATCTCGTCTTCAAAAGAATCCATCTGATCTGCAAGTTTTTTCAGATCACTTAGCGTGTGCTCATAATCATTGGGGGACATAATCACTTCACCATACGGCTTTAAAATACAAACTGTACTTTTTCCTTTAGATACATCTACACCTACACTAATCAATAATCTTACCTCCTTTATGTTTTTCATAGCTAGCGACCACCCACACTTATTGAAACTCATTTTCGTTGGTGACACGTGATCCTGTAATTTTCAGGTCACAACCTGCTTAACCGAATACATACAATAAGGGGACGGCTGACTGTTTGTCGGAATAGTAGGTTATACCGGAAAGTTTTAATGTAACCATTGAAAGAGAGAACAAACCTATGAGAAAACTGAATAACGATTAAAGAAGAAGCGTCCGGTGATGAAGGAGGCTATTCTTTATTGTGGCTGGGAGCCACTTTGCATTCTACTTTTCTTGACTGCTACAGTCTACTTTCTTGACTGCTATAACTGGTGCAGCCTGACAAGGACAAATGGTCGGTTGGATAATAGCCAAACACTCGAACGAAAAGCGTCCAATTACTCGGATTGGCATTGGCCATTCTGTCAAGTAAGGCTATAATGATAGCATATTGAAGCGGAAGGATGTAGATATGAGGGAGTATTATACACGGGTCTCCGACAAATTATTGCTAGAACACCTTGAGTCAAAGGGGGCTGTGCTTGTGGAGGGGGCTAAATGGTGCGGGAAAACCCCCTCTGCAAAGCATTTTGCGAAGAGTTATATAGAGATGGACCGCCCGGATATGACCGAACAAGACCAAAGGATGGCAAAAAATCAAGCCGTCATTTATGATGGTATTGTGCGGAATTGCCCCTTTTGCGTATAGACGCGAAGATGGGGTATTTGTGGTTCCGATATCCTGTTTGAAAGATTAGTCAGTGGATAGGTGGGGAACATCTGATGCGGGCAAATGAGCATGACCTGAATTCTTTACGGGGATAGTAAGAAAACTTCAGGAGGAAAATGCATCCCTTAAAAGACTTCTTGATGAGAATAATATCGTATATGCTTCACCCGAAATAGTGGATGTGACAGAGGTTCCGGATGAATATGATGAAGATCAGGGAGCCCGCATTATTCCTCTGAATCCAGACATAGACATGGCAAAGGAGTTCTACGGCTATTTTTGGGGACGAACCGATGTATATGCGCGAAGGGGGAAGAACGGCGGTTATTCCCATACGGAAAATCTGGCGGCGGGCAGTGGGTCAGCGTTTATCTTTTGCGTCAGTGTCGGTATTATCTGGAATGGTTTCGCAGTTTTCACCTTTTTTCCCGAAGCTTAATGAAACTTCATAAAGCCAAATAGCTATAGGATTTTCAATCATTTCTAACTTCCACAAGTTTTCATAGTATCATAAGAAATCAGAT
>JAIKXO010000083.1 GCA_024684065.1 Lachnospiraceae bacterium | reverse complement strand
AGGTATGAAAACTGCTGCTCGGCTTCCTTTACCCTGATATCTCTCTTCAGCTCTTCATCGGTAATATTCGGATTTTCCTCTTTGATCGCTTTCTTCAGATTCTCTATTTTTTTCTCAACATCTATGACCGCCTGGGTGGCTTTCATGAGGTCGTCCACGTCCCTGCCGATGTCATGGGTAAATACATCACAGGCATTGGTGTTTATCTCCATCGTCTGGTTAAAGCTTACCTCATAGGAAAGACGCTGCCTCTGGAAATCGGGCTTGTGAGTGTCGGAATAATTATACTCGATCACGTTTGCCTGACTGTCCGTGGTGTCCTTTGATTTGCAGGCAAAATAATGCTCGGGACGAAGGTCTCCCCTTTTAAAATCAGATTTTGCGTACTCTATATTGAACTCCGCCTTGTCCGAACGCAGAAGATCCGCCGCCGCCTTATTAAGTATAAGTTCTCCGGTGTCCGCGATCAGTCTTACCTTGGGTTCCGTGTCCGCAAGAGCCGCATCAGTCTGATAATATTCGGAATAAATGTCGTCTATCTCTTCCTGGCTCTTGCCCTTTAAAGTAACTATCTCAGGGGAAAGGGATCCCTCTGTTCCGTCTTTTAGCTTGTAATTTATATTGACATTAAGATTTCCTCCGTCAACATCGGTCATATTCCCGCTGTCATACTGCAGATTATCATACGCAAGCCTCACCCTGAATATGTCATACTGCTGCACGGTATCCTCGTCAACATCCGGATTTATAACCTGACCGCTCCCGGCAGCCTTATAAATATCAAAGTTTCCCTTCACATAGGGCATTGTCGTTACCGCGGAATTTTCGAAGGTTTCATATATATTGTACAGATTCTTATCTTCCGGCTCGAGATACGTAAGCGTCTCCCCCGTCCTGTAGCCCGTGAACACGGTCCTTCCGGCGTAATCCGCGTTTCCGGAGGCATAGACCTGATCCCTCAGCTTTGTCAGGTTCTCCATTATCTTCATCCTGTCATCGGCAGTGTGCTGATCGGAAGCGCCGGTCGTCAGGTTGTCATGGATGTTCTGCAGCACCTGATGTGTCTGGTCAAGGGCTGTACCGGTGGTCTTTAACCAGGCATCGGCGTCGGGGATGTTCTTTGTCTTATACTGGGTCAGCTCATCGATATTGCTGTTAAGCCGGAGATTTCTTATGGCTATTACCGGGTCATCCGAGGGCCTTGTGATCTTCTGGCCGGTTGCGACCATGGTATTGGTGCGGTCGGCATATTCCTTGTTGATCATTATATTTATCTTGGCGTTACTGTTCATTATGCCGTTCGTTATTCTCATTGCCATAGTATTTCCGCCTTTCCGGACTGCTATATCTTCATAAGAAGAAACCGCCGGTCCTTAGAACACCTTATAAACCCGCTTATCGGGGAAAAATCAGAAAATTTCTTTTGGTTTAAACCGTGATCAAGAACGCCTGTTATTATACTCCGGTACCGTTTATCAGCCTGTCATAGATCTCCTGCATCACAGACATCATTTTCGCCGCAAGGTTGTAGGCCTCCCTGAATTTAACGAGGTTCAGGGCTTCCTCGTCATTGTCAACCCCGGAAACCGACTTGCGCTGATTCTCTACCGCATGGTTGATATCCGTATAGTTCTGCTCGAAGGTCACGGCCGCGCTTGCGTTAAGCGCTATGTCCGCCGTTATGCACTGTAAAAATTCCTGGGAGGTGCAGCCTCTGAAGGCCATCTTCGATTTATCAGTCCTTACCGTAAGCATCTGCTCCGCAATGTCCTGGCTGTCCTGCCCGTCCGACCAGTTTGTATAGGTCAGGAACTTGTCCACATCCCTGAGCATATCGGGATTGACGGTCGCTGAAGAGGCAGTGAGCTGATAATAGTTATTGCCATCTGAACGGATTATTTCCGATTTCTGGGACGGATCATCAGGGTTTGTGTACTGGTCATCGAAATTGTAACAGCCTTCCTCAGTCGGCTTCTTTGCAACCAGAAACGCGTCGGCATAATTGCCTTCCTTATCCTTCGCGGTCTTCTCGATATCATTCATCGCGCAGGCAAACTGTCTTACCCATTCATTCATCTGTTCCTGATAGTACGGGATCCCCTGATAGTCCACTCCGGTGCCGACGCTTGCTTTCATGTCCTTAAAGCCTGATGCGTCCTGCCCGGGAGCCAGATTAAATGTATACTGTTGTTTATCCGTATCGTATACCCAGCTTTCGTAATCGAACATTTTATTTCCCAGCTGAATGGTTCCGTCCGGCGGCAGAGTACATTTATTGATATCCTGCAGATAGGAGTAATCCTTTACATCGATCGTAACGGATGTGGTAGCACCTGAGGCGGGAGCCACGTCGATCACGTCTCCGTGAAAGTACTCTGCATTATTCCCGTCTCTTATATCGATAAGGCCCTTTAATTCACCGTTTAAGTTATTCCCGTAAAGATTGAAGTCAAGCCCGTTCGTCCATTTGAGATCAAAAAGTCCCTCTGCGTCGGACTGGTTCACCTTATTCTCTCTGGCAGTACATTCAAGCGTATTGTAATCATACCTGTCAACTAAGATCTGGCCGCCCGCTATCCTTACCATGTAATTGTTCATTCCTGACTTTTCGGCATTGGCTCCCTTTCCTCCCTCCTCGGTATAGATGGGAGTCTCCTCCACCTCGACGCTTACGATCTTTGAAAGCTCATCGATGAGGAGTGCACGCTTATCCCTTAACTCATTCGCCACTACCTTATTGCATTCGATCAGGTTTATCTGCTTGTTAAGGGTCGCTATCTGGGAACCTAAGGTGTTTATCTGTTCCGCTTTGTTCTTTATCTCGGCGTTTGCATCCTCCTGAAGCTTCCTTAAGTTCGTGGACATCTCGGAGAAATAATTGCAGAGGTTGCCGCACTGGCCTAAGAACTGTTGCTTGACGGAATCGTCGCCCGCGCTTTTATAAACCTCATCCAGGCTTGAAAATACATCACTGAAGATGGTATTGAACCCGCGCATGGTATCGGTCTCGCTGAAATAGTCCTCTATCTGCATCATATAGTCCTTATGTTCCCCATAGATGCCTAAGGTGGAGCTGGAATTCCAGTATTTGAGATCGTAATACTCGTTCCTGATCTGGTCTATGGACATGGAGTTGACTCCGGCACCCGCCATGCCGTAGGTGGTATGAAGCCTTAAGGCATCTGCCGCCTGCTGCGTGACCTGCTGTCTCGAATACCCCTTGGTCTCGATATTCGAGATATTGTTGCCGGTGGTGTTAAGCCAGGCGTTGGCTGCCTGCAGTCCCGTGTATGCTATGTTTAATCCGAAAAATGTTGAAGGCATATTCTGTCCTCCTGCTAAAACCTGTCTCTCTCTAAATTCCCGTCAGACAAGATCAGACGGGATCCGGTCATCCTCACCCGCCCAGCCTGCTTATCAGGTGCTCTATCATCTGGTCTACGGCGTTTATGTATCTGCTTGAGGCATTGAAGGCATTCTGGAACTTGATCATGTTCTGGAGCTCCTCGTTTGAGGACACCCCCATAACCTGCTGCCTGCTGTTGTCAAGCTGGGTCGCCGTCTGGCTCTGGCTCTCTGAAATGCTCTTGTAGATATAGCCCGCGGTCGCTACCGACGAAACTATATCGGAATAGAGATCTACAAAATTGCTCTTTTTAGTAACATTGGGATTTAAAAGGGTTCCCGCGGTGCTGAAGGCCTCCGCAAGCTTATCTGCCTTTGTCTGATCAACATTCTTGTTTTCAAGAGTGAAGTTCCGATCCGGATATCCAAGCAGTGTAGGCTCCTTAAGGAGCTCCGGATTGATGCGCAGATTTCCGAGGGTGTACATCGTGGTCGTATCGCCCGGCGAATTTGAGGTATCCTCTTTTACATACTGCCCGGTGGCATCATATCTGTCAGTAGCGGATCTTACGAAAAGCTCCTTGGGCTGCTTTTCCTTATCCGTGATCGGAGGATTAACCTCATGTACGTCAGCGCCGAGCTGTGCCGGATCGTACACCGTTTCCTCGCCCGCAAGTATATTGTTGACCTGTGTTACCACGCTGTGGACAAGATTGTCAAATTCCGCCATGGTATTCATGATGACTGAATTTGCGGTGGGCATCTTTCCGTTGTCTCTGTCACCGTAGTTGTACAGGTTTTCATTCTGAATATCGGTATAGTTGGCTCTCCGGTCGCCCCTTGCGAGAACGATAGCCTTCAGCTGCCCGATATTGGTATTGCTTTTGCTGGAGATCTCCTGATAGCAGTTGAACACCTCCATGTTGTTATAGGTCTCCCATACCGGAGTATGGAAACCAGTGGCATTGTCGGTCGTAACACCCATAAGGGTGGGCTTGTCCTTTCCTGCGACCACAAAGCTCACGCCCTCAAAGGAAACATCCACCGCTCCGACGGGATTCTCCTCATAGGAGATATTGCCGTATTTTCCGAGATCATCGAGAAGTTTGTTCCTTGCGTCCCTGATATCATTGGCCTCTTCGCTTCCGACCTCGATCCTTACGATCAGGTCATTATACTTTGCGATCTGCTTTCCGATATCGTTTATCTGGTCGACAAGGTCCTTGATCTGTGCATTCAGGTTGTCCTGATATCCCTTGAGCCCATTGTATACGGACTGGGCTCTTTCCAGAAACTGGGAGGCGCAGGACACGAACTGTCCTTCCGTAACGGCGCTCGCCGGATCCTTCTTAAGCTCCTCGACCGAGGTCCAGAATTTTGAGAGGGAATCCTTGAAGGCAGAACCGGTAAGCTCGCCGAGGAAGGTATCTATCTCATTGGTGGCCCCGTAATAGGTCTCGTAGAAAGCGGCTCTTCCTTCTTCCTTCCTGTAAGAGCTGTCCACGAACTGGTCCCTGACCTGCCTGACCTTTGAATACTCGACCCCGAGACCCGACTGCATCTTGGAAACGGCGGCGATCCCGTTAACAGGGCTGTATGAACGGTCTCCCTGCAAAACCTGCTGCCTTACATAGCCCTGGGTTTCTATATTAGAAAGATTATGCGCCGTGGTGTTCAGCGCATTCTGACTTGTCTGTATTCCTGATTGTCCTACATAAAGGCCGCTAAATAAACTCATATTCCTCTCCTGAACAAAGCCTTTTGAATCTGTTTTTTTAAGTCCTGATCTCTGTTTCAAAAAACTATGGGACCGGCTACTGTTTCGCGTCAAATCCTCCGCTGACGCTCCCGAGCACATCCCCGGTTCCATAGCCCCTTCTGCCGTAATTTGCCGTTTCCGGAGCCTGCCGCATCGACTGTATCATGTTAAGGTCAAATTCCACCATCTCAAGGGAGTGGCTGATAAGATCCTGGTTATGCTCGTTTATCTTTCTTACGTTCCCCACTGCTTCCCTGAGCCTGTCGCGAACTTCGGAAAGTTTTTTCTGCTCCTTTGGCTGCTTTCCTAAAAGCTCGATAAGATTAGTAAGCTTCATGCTTTCAAGATCCTTGTTAAGCACCTCCGCGATATCCTTCGTGACCGTTTCCCGCTTTTTCTCAAGGGCACTTATCTTATCCACCACAAGCTGTTCCTTGTCAGTGATCTTCGTAAGATCTTCTATATTGCCGGAAACGATGATAGGAGTCTTCTCCTGTGACAGGATCAGGAGCTCCTCATAGAGCGCGCTCTCCTTTTCCAGTGTATCGATAAGGTTCTCCATTAAGCTTGCCAATTGCTATTCCCCCTAGAAAACTACCTTTTCCTGATACTTTTCAATAAGCTTGCCTGCAAAATCGCTGTTGTCGACACTATAGGTTCCCGCATTGATGCTTGCCTTGATAGGTTCGGTGATATCCGCTCTGATATCAGGAGCGCCGGCGATCGCCTGCTTTGCGGTCTGAAGGTCCTTGCCGAAACTCGATATCTCAAGGGAATCAGGCTTGTACGCCGTCTTGCCTACCTTGTTTGTCCTTGGCACATTCGTAGTCTTATAGATCTGGTTTATCCCACTATATCCTTCGATACGCATTTTTTATCCCACCTTCCTTTACTCTTTTCTACATCCCTGTAAGATGCGCATCTGCATAATAACTTTTATATTATATAAAGAGTCTGTCCCGCCAGACCCATTACCGTGTTATATGCGTTCAATATTTTTATCGACTTTTTTCTGATTTTCTTTATACAAAATATATATTTTATCTTTTATTTTTCCTGTATAAATCCCACAAAAGCCCTCAGGTTTTCAACGTCTGTTCAGGATCCAATATCATTGATATTTGTCTGAACAGGTGAATTGACGGCATTAAAAGCAATTGTTATAGGAAACGAATTAAGTGTTTGCACTTAATTCGTTTCCTGCACCGGATTTGGGCCGATTTATCGGCATATTTCCCTGCCAAATCCGTGCGCATCATTAATTATAGTGCACGAATTTAATTCGTGCACTATACAATCAAAAAAGCCCCTGACAGGGCTAAGCACTGCGGGGCAATGGCGGTTGGCTGATCCTTCGAGGAGGTGACACATATGCGAATTACGATACACATCGGTATATTTACTGTTACTATAATCGTAAAACGCAACAATCGCCACTCGGCCAAGTGACGATTGTCAGTAAATTTTAATAATCAGAACAAAGCCAACCGCTTCCGCAGTGCCTTTTGTATTTTAATTATATCGTTTCTATATCCTTTGTCAAGCACCTTGCCTCAGGCCTTCCCGTCCGATCCGAGAACGTTCTTGATCTTATGGGCAACCATCTCCTTGACAGCCTGGCGCGCGGGCTTTAAGTACTGTCTTGGATCGAAGTGATCGGGATGCTCCGCGAAGTACTTGCGGATCGTTCCGGTCATCGCAAGACGGATGTCTGAATCGATATTGATCTTGCAGACCGCAAGCTTTGCAGCCTCTCTTAACTGCTCCTCGGGGATTCCGACCGCATCCGGCATCTTTCCGCCGAAGTCATTTACCATCTTGACAAATTCCTGGGGAACCGAGGAAGAACCGTGGAGAACGATAGGGAAGCCCGGAAGCCTCTTTATGCACTCCTTGAGAACGTCAAAGCGAAGCGGAGGAGGAACAAGGATCCCGTCAGCGTTTCTCGTACACTGTTCGGGAGTGAACTTATATGCGCCGTGTGAGGTTCCGATAGCGATAGCTAATGAATCACATCCGGTCTTGTCAACAAATTCCTCAACCTCTTCAGGCCTTGTATAGCTCTCCTGACCTGCCTCAACAACTACCTCGTCCTCAATGCCCGCGAGAGTTCCGAGCTCAGCCTCAACCACTACGTTATGGGCATGAGCATATTCAACCACCTGCTTTGTAAGGGCGATGTTATCCTCGAAGGACTTGGAGGAAGCATCGATCATAACAGAGGTAAATCCGCCGTCGATACAGGACTTGCAGAGCTCGAAGGTATCGCCGTGATCAAGATGAAGGGCGATGGGAATATCGGGGTTCTCGGCTATAGCGGCTTCTACCAGCTTTACAAGATAGGTATGGTTAGCATAAGCCCTTGCGCCCTTGCTCACCTGAAGGATAACGGGGCTCTTTAATTCGCCTGCTGCCTCTGTGATGCCCTGGACGATCTCCATGTTGTTGACGTTGAATGCTCCGACCGCATAACCGCCGTCATAAGCCTTTTTAAACATTTCGGTTGTTGTAACTAATGCCATTCTTATATCATCCTTTCTCTTTATATTTTTGGAACGTCTGTCCGTCCCGCTTTATATGTTTCCTAAAACATGCTTATGATGCATGTTTTTATGGTAGAGTCACGTAACTGCCCGGTCAGATATAAAATCAACCATATAACTCCGATAATTCTGATCGTTGAATAGCAAACGCGATCTCAAATCGCGTTTACTATAAAATAATTGTCCGCAGCCCTACAGAAATCAGTATATCACCCCTGCTCCGTTTTAACAAGCGATTCCTTCATATCAAGGAGCAGATCCCTTACATACTTTATGAGCCTTCCGCCCTCATATACCGCCCCTTTTGTAAAGCTATAGATAAAATAAGGCTTTGCTGTCGTTTTAAGGACCAAAAGCCCTTTATATGAAGCTATGAATCCGCCTATCTTTTCATTTTCGTAAGCCGCATTCTCATACACCGAAAGCTTTACTGCGCGCTCCTCGCCCTTAATCTCAGTGATATATACCTTAGCGGCAAGCGAGCGTAGCAGCGCTATGTCAAGGAGATTAATGACCGCCGGGGGCAGGACTCCGAACCTGTCCGTAAGCTCGCCCATCATCTCCTCCCTTTCATCCTCCGTCGTGATCGCCGCGATCCTCTTGTAGATATCGAGCTTCTGGTATTCGTTCATTATATAAGAATCCGGGATATAAGCGTCAACGTTAAGCTCCACGGAGGTATCAAAGCCTTCGCTGCCGTCAGGCTCCTCCCCTTTCTTCTTCTTTATCGCCTCATTTAGCATTTTCACATACAGGTCATAACCAATGGCCTCCATATGGCCGCTCTGGCGCTCTCCGAGGATATTTCCCGCGCCCCTTATCTCAAGATCCTGCATTGCGATCTTAAAGCCCGAGCCAAGCTCGGTAAACTCCCTTATCGCCTTAAGCCTTTTTTCCGCGACCTCCCTTAATATCTTATCCTTTTTATAAAGCATAAACGCATAGGCTGTCCTGTTTGACCGGCCTACCCTTCCCCTCAGCTGGTACAGCTGCGATAGCCCCATCTGGTCACTGTCATGTATTATCATCGTGTTCACGTTGGGGATGTCGAGCCCCGTCTCTACGATAGTCGTGGAAACCAGGACATCGATATTTCCGTTAATGAACTCGTACATTATGTTTTCGAGCTGCTGTTCACGCATCTGCCCGTGGGCAAACTCTATGACCGCCTCCGGAAGAAGCCTCCTCAAGGCCGCTGTCATATCAGCTATCGTGTTGATCCTGTTGTAGACGTAGAAGACCTGCCCGCCTCTTTGGAGCTCCCTCTCTATCGCCTCCCTGACAAGCTCTTCGTTATATTCCATGACAAAGGTCTGGATAGGGAGCCTGTCCTCCGGAGCCTCCTCTAAAACGCTCATATCCCTGATGCCGATAAGGCTCATATGGAGGGTCCTCGGGATCGGGGTCGCGGTAAGTGTCAGGACATCCACCGATTCCCTGAGCTTCTTTATAGTCTCCTTGTGCCTCACCCCGAAGCGCTGTTCCTCATCGATTATAAGAAGTCCCAGATCCTTGTAGACCACGTCCTTCGAAAGCACCCTGTGAGTGCCGATGACGATATCCACAAGCCCCTTTTTCAGGTCAGCTATCGCCTCCCTTATCTCCTTCGCGCTCCTAAACCTTGAAAGCATCTCTATCCTTATGGGATAGTCCCTCATCCTCTGGACAAAGGTGTTATAATGCTGCTGGGCAAGGATGGTGGTAGGTACCAGGTACACCACCTGCTTTCCCTCCTGGACGGCCTTGAAAGCGGCCCTTATCGCTATCTCGGTCTTCCCGTAGCCCACGTCGCCGCAGATAAGCCTGTCCATGATCTTAAAGCTCTCCATGTCCCGCTTTGTATCTTCGATGGCGGCAAGCTGGTCATCCGTCTCCTCGAACTCGAACCTCTCTTCAAACTCGCTCTGCCATACGGTATCCGGCCCGTACATATAGCCGTTTTTTGCCATCCTCACCGCATAAAGCTCCACGAGATCAGACGCTATTACGTCTATCTCGCTTTTCACCTTCTGCTTCGTCCTGTTCCATTCGCCGGTCCCGAGCTTGTTAAGCTTCACATTCTCGGCTTTTTTTCCGGCGTATTTCTGGACTGAGTCAAGGGCCGTTGCGGGAATGAACAGCATCCCGTTATCCCTGTAGCGGATCTTCATATAGTCCTTGGTCACATTTTCCACCTGGACCTTCTCGATCCCTTCATATACCCCGAGGCCGTGGCTTTCATGTATGACATAGTCGCCTGCCGAAAGCTCGTCGAAGCTCCTTATGGACTGCCCGTCCTTAAGCTTCTTTCGCTTTTTCTTTTTCCTTTCGGGGAAAATATCGCTTTCGGAGATCACTATAAATTTGATCAGGGGATACTCGAAGCCCTTCTTAAGCCTCCCCTTTACGAGCATCACCTCTCCCTTCTTTATCTCCCTGTCGGTATTTTCCGTATAAAAAGCATTGATCCCCTCCGCAAGGAGATCCTCTGAAAGTCTCTTCGCCCTGGTCCGGCTTGCGGACAGCAGAAGGACTCTGTAACCGTTCTTTTTAAGCCTTTTAAGATCCGAGAGCAGGGCTTCAAAACTGTTGTTATATGAATTGACCGATTTGGCTACGATCGTATGGCGAAAGTTTACCTTAAGAAGGCTCTTTGAAAGGGGAAGAGAGGAAAGAGAAGCGGCATGGAAGCCCTGGATTTCCGCCATGACCTTCTCAACGGGCACTAAAAGCTGTGCCTGTGACGGAATGATAAGCCCCTTTTCCAGGCGGTTCTTCATGCTGTCTTCAAACTCTTCGGAAATGACCCTGCCCTTTTCCAGAAGCCTTTTCGGTTCATCGAGGATCAAAAGAGTTTCTTCATTATTAAAATATGAAAGAAGGGCTTCGGTGGACTCATAGAAATAATTCAGGAAGCTTTCTATATTGCAGCCCTCGGTCCCTATGTTTCTTATGTGTTCTGTTATCTCAGATACCAGGTTCTTTACCGAATAGGCTTCCTTTGTAAGAAACTTCTCCCGAAGCCTCCTTTCGTAATCCGCCCCCTCGGCTTCTATCCTTGAAAGCCCTTCCTCTGTCTCGTCACCTGAGAGGATTATCTCGGAAGCCGGGTAAATCCTTATATCGGACAGTTTTTTCAGAGACCTCTGGGTAAGGACATCAAAGCTCCTTATGGAATCCACCTCGTCCCCCCAGAGCTCTATCCGGACGGGATTCTCTTCGGTAAGCGGGAAGATGTCTATGATCCCCCCGTGGATCGAAAACTGCCCGGCATCCTCAACCTGGTAGTTGCGTCCGTAACCTAGCGTGACGAGCTCCCTCTCAAAATCCTTAAGATCAAGCGTATCACCGTTTGACACGGTCATTATATGAGAAACTAACGCATCGAAGGGCGCGAGCTCCTCCATAAGGGCGTCAAAGGTTGTAACGACAAAAGCCCCCCTGCCTTCAAAAAGCGGAGCGATGCATTTAAGCCGCTCCGCAGGCAGGAGGTTCCCATGGATATCCGCCTGGTAAAATATCAGATCCCTGGCCGGATAGTATTTAATATCATCATTATAAAAGGAAAAATCCTCAAGGATCTCCTTTGCTTTCTGCTCGTTATAAGTAACGATCAGGACATTCTTAAATCCTTCGCAGAGTCCGTTTATAAGATGGAGCTTCTGTGCTTCGACGCATCCGTTTATTTCGATAACGCCGTTATTTTTAAGGATCTCCCTTTTTATGACGCTGTACTCTGCAACCTCATTAAGAGGCTCCATTACTGCTTTCAAATCTACCGCTCCAATTTATCAGATGATGCCCGTCAAAAACGCGGACCGGCACACAGATCCGTGTCATATTTAAGCAGCCGTCCGGCACCCCCTTTCCGATGCTTTTCATCCTGTCCGGGGGTGCCGGCAGGTTTATGTTCAGTTTTTAAATGACATCAGATCCCTGTGAAGCTCTTCCACTACCTCATTCAGATTCCTTGATGATTCCGAAAGAACCGTGATCATTTCATTCAGTTCAAGCATTGACGCGGAGGTTTCCTGTGTGGAAGCGGCATTCTGCTCGGAAATCGCCGAAAGCATGCTCATGGCATCTACTATGCTTACCTTGGAAGCATCGCATTCCTCTGCAAGATCGGAAATCGTGGTCACGCCGTTGACTGTTGAATTCACTCCTCCGATAAGCTCATTGATCCGGTCCACGGTATTTACCAGAACCGCGTTTACATCATTTCCGATAGCGGAGACTTCATCCGTCTTTCCCAATGCATCCTGAGCCTTGGCAAGTAAAAGGGTCATTTCCTGACGTATTTCCTGTGCCGTCTGCGCCGATTCAGATGCTAACTTTCCTATCTCTTCCGCAACGACCGCAAAGCCTCTCCCGGCTTCACCGGCCCTTGCCGCCTCGATCGAAGCATTTAACGCTAAAAGATTTGTCTGCGACGCTATCGAGGTAATGCCGTCTACCTTTTCATTAACATTCTTTACCGCCTGGTTTGTCGCATTCATAGCCTGCGAGATATCGGTAACGGATCTGCCCATCGCATCCATATTGCTTGAAAGCTGCTTTAAGGATTCCGCCGAAGACATGCTGGCATTGTTCATCTCCTCTGCAGCCGACGCCAGCCCCTCAGCCTGGGAGGACACGGTACGTATGGCATTTGAAAGGGTCGTAAGATTTTCCGAAGACCTTTCCACGGTTCCCGCCTGTTCCGTCGCCCCCTTTGCTATTTCCTGTACCGCCGTGGATACACTGCTTGTCGTCGAGCTGATCTTTTCGGAAGTTTCCGAAAGATCATTTGCCTGAGCCTGTATTATCGCAGTGGCTCTCTTGATATTCTCAACCACCTGCGACAGAGTACCGGACAGGCTGTCCACCGCAGTCGCGATCTGTCCGACCTCGCTTTCAAGCCCGACATAGGGCTTTATCGACTCATCCTCCGTAAGGTCAAGGTCTCCGAGATTCCTGATGGCATTGGTTATGGTCTCAAGAGGCCTGGTCGTAACGTTAACGGCGATCACGGAAAGTCCTATGATGAGTATAAGAGCTATAAGGCTCGATATTATCAGAAGAAGGGTCATCTTCCTTGAGGCCGCATACAGCTGGTCCTTATCGGCGGCAATGACCACGGCCCAGTCACGTCCGGGGATCTGTTTATAGTTGACCACCAGCGTTTTCCCCGCAGTCTCGTCCTCATATTCAAACTGTCCCTGTTCTGAACCGCTTTTCGCTTTTTGCAGTACTTCAAGCAGAAGCGGGCGGGTAGTCTCTTTGGCTATTATCTCCTCCTGCTCGGCCTCGGAAGCTTCTGTATCCGTATATGTGACACCGGTCGCCGTATTTATCATATAAAAATTGCTTCCCTCGGCTCCGGTCAGGGTCGTCTCCTTAAGCAGGTTCTCAAGCTCGGAATGAAATACCCCTGCCCCTACGTAACCGATCATTTCATCACCCTTCATGACCGGTGCATACATCGACAGACACAGTTTTCCGGTTCCCGGAGATACTATGATACCGGCATTGAAAACGCCGTCAACATTTGCTTCAGGGCTGACATAAGCTCGTTCCGCTTATCCTCATCCGGCCTTAAAACCTTTCCGATAACAGGGGGTACGCTGTAAGCAAGGATCCTCGTATCCAGATTGCCGACGTATAAACCCTCTCAGTTATCAAGCACGCTGTAATAATCCAGGGTGTAGGCCTGGGTATCTTTATAGGACGGGTAATTGTCAGCAAAATATGCAGCCGTATTATAGACCTCGTCCGTAAATTCCGGCAGTTCCCTGCCCGGATTGGCCTTTTGGTCTGCTGCGTCATCCTGTATCAGATCCGTAACCTCCGGGCTTTTTGAAAAAAGCTGAAGGATCTCCTCCGAATCCTTCACGAACCTCTCTACGGCTTTCACCTGAGCATCCAGGTATGTGGACATATTATCATTGATCTTCTCTTTGAGGATCGCATTGGAATTCACCTGTGACAATATACATAACAGCGCTATGCCAAAAGTCACGGTAATAGCAAAAATGGTGATAATTACGGTTTTCATCTTCAGGTTGTTAAGTTTCATCTCTGCCTCCGGATTCTGTTATTTTTTACTTATATTTTGAAAGCGCGGTAGTTTATGTTATGATTTAGCGCTTCTGATCACTCAGCCATTGTGTTTTTTCGGTTATAACGGTTCATTGCGGCTTCCGCGCCTTCTTTTATGAACAGGCTAACAGCACCTGCTGCATTGATAAGTCCTTCGTCTATCTTCTCCCTGTCGCTCTCGGAAAAATGTGAAAGCACATAATCCTTCAGATCATAGTTTTTGGGCTTCTCTCCGACCCCTATCCTGACTCTCGCAAACTCCTCGGTCCCGAGCTTTTTGATTATGTCCTTCATCCCGTTGTGGCCCCCGGCGCTGCCCTGCTTCCGTACACGCACCATCCCGACGTCCAGGTAGATATCGTCATATATCACTATGAGGCCGCTCTCTGCCGGGACCCTGTAATAATTTACAGCCTGCACAATACTCTGCCCGCTTAAATTCATATAGGTCTGGGGCTTTAAAAGGATCACCTTTTCCCCTTCGATGGTCCCTTTTCCGATAAGAGCGTTAAACTTTACGGTATCGATCGGGATATCGTATTTATCCGCGAGAATATCCACGGTATCAAAGCCGACATTATGCCTCGTATGTGTATATTCGCGCCCGGGATTTCCAAGGCCGGCTATTATATTCCATTTGGAGTTTTTATGTAAAGAATCCCTTTTCCTGAATATTTCAAACATAGACCACCTTAAGCATGACCGGTTTCACGGCATATTTCCTTACCATGCCGCCGCGTATCCCCGATCAGGGAAAACATGCAAAGACGGCCGCCGTTTAACCAAGTCAGCAGGCAACCGTCTTTCTGTAACACATCTGCTATTAAAGCAATTTCCAAACCCGTTTAAGAGCATTCTCCTCAGAACACGTATCTTTCGTTCTTTTCAAGCACTATCTTTATATCGCCCTCTCCCTTGAAATAGGAGTTCGCCCTTATCGTGTCCCTGCTCTCCACGATACAGTTCTCGATATAGGTATTGTCGCCGATATAAACATCATTTAAGACGATGGAATTCTTGATCGTACAGTTGTTGCCGACGAAGACCTTCTTAAAGATCACCGAATCCTCTACCGTTCCGTTGATGATCGTCCCGCTTGCGATAAGTGAATTGCGGACATTTGAACCGACATTATACTTGGCCGGCGGCATATCGTCGACCTTCGAATAGATCTCGGGATAGGTCCTGAAGAAGAAGTCCCTTACCTCAGGCTTTAAGAAATCCATGTTGGTCCTGAAATAATCGCTGACGGAAGCTATGTTCCTCCAGTAGGTATCTATCTTATAGCCGTATATCTTCTTTACATCGGTATATCTTATCAGGATGTCCCTTACGAAATCATAACGCTCCTCTTCGATGCACTTCTCGATCAGCTCTATAAGCTGGCGCCTTCTTATAACATAGATCCCGCAGGAAACTGTATTGGTCTTTGCGACCATGGGCTTCTCGTCGAAGTTCTCGATCCTGCTCTCCTCGTTCATCTTGACTATGCCGAAGCGCTCCGTGTCCTCCCCTTCCGGGAATTCCTTGCAGACCACGGTGATGTCTGCCTTCTTCTCGATATGATACTCAAGCACCTTATTGAAATCCAGCTTATAGACCGCATCCCCGCTGGCTATGATAACATAGGGCTCATGGGAATTCTTTAAGAAGGAAAGATTCTGATAGATAGAATCCGCCGTTCCCCTGTACCAGAAGTTATTCTCGGTAGTCACGGTAGGCGTGAACACATAAAGCCCGCCCTGCTTACGTCCGAAATCCCACCATTTTGAGGAGGAAAGATGCTCGTTAAGGCTCCCGGCATTATACTGCGTGAGAACCCCGACCTTTGAAACATGGGAGTTTGACATGTTGCTCAAAACAAAGTCGATCGCCCTGAAGTTTCCCGCAACAGGCATCGCGGCAATCGCCCTTTTATGGGACAGCTCCTTCATTCGGAAGCTGTTGCCTCCGGCTAAAATAATACCAATCGCTCTCACCGTTAATCACCTGCCTTCACAAAAGTTTTTCCGCTGCCAAGGTATTTATTGTCGTAATCCGACTCCTCGGTAACGCCGGACACCATGCTGTTCTTCCCGATCGTAATGCCATTTGGAATAACGCTGTTCTCGCCGATCGTAACGATCCCGTGGGTATATATCGTGGGATCGGTAGCGTTTTCAGCCTCCTCGCCGGCGCCTAAGGTAACGCCCTTTCCGATCTTTGCACCCTCTGCGATAATAGCCTTTTCTATATTGCAGTCGTTTCCGATCTCAACGTCATTCATTATTATGGAATCACGCACGACCGTATTCTCGCCTATGGTGATGTTGCAGCCTATAACGGAATTATATACCTTTCCGTAGATATTCGTGCCCTCTCCGATTATGCTCTTCTCGATCACGGAATCTCTCGAGATATACTGCGGCGGCAGCGCATTGCTCTTTGTGTATATCTTCCAGTATTCCTCATAGAGGTTGAACTCGGGAATGATATCTATAAGCTCCATGTTGGCTTCCCAGTATGAGCTTAAGGTCCCGACATCCTTCCAGTAGCCGTTAAACTCGTAGGCAAACTCCCTGTTTCCGTTCCTGTGGCAGTAAGGGATGACATGCTTTCCGAAGTCAAGACCCGGCTGCTCCGCATTCTTTATAAGAGCGTCCTTCAATATCTCCCAGTTAAAGATATATATGCCCATCGAGGCAAGATTGCTTCTCGGATTCTCCGGCTTCTCCTCGAAATCGGTAATCTTTCTGTCCTCATCCGTGATAAGGATCCCGAAGCGCTTTGCCTCCTCGTAAGGCACGGGCATTGCGGCGATGGTCACATCGGCATTGTTGGCCTTATGGAAATCAAGCATCACCTCGTAATCCATCTTATAGATATGATCGCCGGATAAGATCAGCACATAATCCGGATTAAACATATCCATGTAATCGATGTTCTGGTAAATGGCATTGGCCGTACCCGTATACCATTCACTGTTCGTGCTTTTCTCATAAGGAGGAAGAACGGTCACGCCTCCCACATTCCTGTCAAGATCCCAGGGAATGCCTATCCCGATATGGGTATTGAGCCGCAAAGGCTGATACTGTGTCAGTACGCCAACCGTATCAATCCCGGAGTTGATACAATTGCTGAGTGGAAAATCGATAATCCTGTACTTACCGCCAAAAGCCACTGCAGGCTTTGCCACCTTGGAGGTAAGGATTCCCAGACGCGAGCCTTGTCCACCGGCAAGCAGCATCGCTATCATTTCCTTCTTAATCACGTGATCACCTCTCAAAAAACTATAATATGATATACGGTCCTTAACCTGAAAATATAAAAAACCGCTATATATAGTATTAATAAATCGAATCAATTCAATTTATTGTGAAAAATTACTATATACAGTTATAAGTATACCACATTATTTGATAATAGTGAACAAAGATTTATCGCAGAACGAACTTTTTTAATGCAATATGCCGCTGCCGTGCCCCAGACCGCGCGCATGGTCATATGGTCCAGGTTAATAAAGCCTGATAATATTGCTATGATATGGTTATCTCGCTTAAAATATGGTATACTATGGTTCCGGGTTCTACGGGATGACTCCTCCCAAGGATTTACAGTCCCGGAAGGAGCGGCCGTGATCTTTTTTCAGTAGCGAATAAGTAATAAAAACGCTCAGGTATATATTGCGATTTCCATATCACTTATTTACGGACTATAAAATTTTGTAGAGGTGCAGAATGTATCAGATAGACTTTAATACCCCGATAAACGTACACTTCATCGGGATCGGCGGCATAAGCATGAGCGGGCTTGCGGAAGTGCTCCTTAACAAGGGCTTTCAGGTATCAGGTTCTGACAATAAGGCTTCCGAGCTTACCGATTCCCTTAAGGAAAAGGGCGCCTGTATTTACATAGGCCAGAGGGCAGGCAACATAAAGCCCGGGACAGACCTTGTGGTATATTCCGCCGCCATCAAAAAAGACAACCCGGAATATGCGGAATCTGAAAGAATGGGACTTCCGATACTCACACGGGCCGAGCTTCTCGGACAGATAATGAAAAACTACAGGCTTCCCGCCGCGGTCTCCGGAACCCACGGAAAGACAACAACGACTTCCATGTTAGCCTCCATCCTCCTAAAAGGCGGTTTTGATCCTACGGTATCCGTCGGCGGCATACTTAAGGAAATCGGCGGAAACATAAGGATAGGAAATTCCGACAGCTTCGTGACCGAGGCCTGCGAATATACCAACAGCTTCCTAAGCATGTTTCCGGGGATCGGGATAATATTGAATATTGAAGAAGACCATCTTGACTTCTTTAAGGACATAAACGATATCAGAAACTCTTTCAGGAAATTTGCCCTCTTAGTCCCTGAGGAAGGGGCCGTCGTGATAAATGCGAATATCGACAACTATGAGGAAATCTGCAAAGATTCGCCCGCACAGGTGATCACTTTTTCTGACGATCCTTCAAAAGACGTCCGCTACAGCTGCAGGGATATAACATATGACGCGCACGGCTGTGCCTCATACATGCTTATTGAGGACGGAAACGGGCTTTTCAGGATAAACCTTAAGGTTCCGGGAAGCCATAATATCTCAAATTCCCTTGCGGCGATTGCTGCTGCCCGCTTCTTAGGAGCAGGCCCCGATGCCGTGACAGACGGGCTTGAAAGCTTCACAGGCACAGACAGACGTTTCGAATATAAGGGAAAGGTAGGCGAGGTTACGATAATCGACGACTACGCCCATCACCCTACCGAAATAAGAGCCACCCTGAAAGCCGCGGCAAATTACCCGCATAAAAAACTCTTCTGCGTTTTCCAGCCCCATACCTACAGCCGTACCAAGGTCTTTTTTGACGATTTCGCTGACGCGCTTTCCCTCTCTGACCAGGTAGTGCTTGCCGATATCTACGCCGCCAGGGAAAATGACGATCTGGGCGTGTCCTCAAAGCTTTTGGCTGAAGCTATAAATAAGGATGCCGGCGAGGAAAAGGCCTGCTATTTTAACACCTTTGACAAAATAGAGGCTTATCTTCTGAAAACCTGCGAACCCGGAGACCTCATAATAACCATGGGCGCCGGGGACATCCACAAGGTCGGGGAGGAATTGCTCGGGATCTGAACACGGATACACACCCGTTAATTTATATTAAGCCGTAAATATTCAGGGCAGTCCCGTAAGGACCCGAAGATTTACCAGATCTTTAAGCTGTGGATTTTTCAATTTACATAAAAAGTTAAACAGGAAAATTTATTTATCATATTTACGGTTGATTTCGGATGTCAAGGGAATTATCAAATTTGTTATCCACATTTTCCACAATCCGAAAAACCTCGGTTTTACTGTATTTATGAGTATAAGTATTTGTTTTATCCGCATTACTTTTATGCTATACTCTCTTCTGCCAAACGATATTATACATAATAGTTTAAACGGGTGATAAAATGAATACTTTGACGCTTGTTCATGATTATTCATCCGCCTTTACGTTTGTACAGAATGATTTTATAGACTATTATCTTAAGGATATCAACGAATCCCAGATAAAGATCTATCTGTACCTGCTTCGGTCCATGGGCGGAAATATGCAGGTGTCCGTTTCTTCCATTGCGGATTTTTTTAACGATTCCGAAAAGGATGTTATCAGGGCGCTCAAATATTTAGATAAGCAGAAATTGATAATGTTAGAATACGACAATAATAAACAGCCTGCGAAAATAAGGCTTCTTGACGCCGGCGAGAACAGGGATCCGGAAGGAGCAAAGATTCCCGCTTTCGATCCTTTAAATGATCCGGAGGGATCTCCTGTTTCGGTTAAACGATCAAAAGGTAAAAAAGAAACTGTTCCCCGGAAAAATTACAGCGCCGAAGAGTTGTCGGGCTTTGCGGAAAGAAGCGACATCAAAGAGCTTATTTATGTTGCGGAGACCTATTTAAAAAGGACCCTTTCATCAAACGACCTTTCGACACTGTTGTATTTTAATGAAGAACTGGGCTTTTCGGCTGATCTTATTGAATATCTGCTTGAATACTGCCTGAGCATAAACAAAAAAAGTTTAGGCTATATGAAGTCCGTAGCGGGAACCTGGTCGGAGAACGGAATATCCAGCGTAGAACAGGCAAAGCAATATGTATCGGAAAAGATTCCCGGGGACGTCTATAAGGTTTTCAGGGCTTTCGGCATAAAGGGCAGGGAACCTGCAGACCCCGAAACCGCTCTTGTGAAAAAATGGCTTAAAACCTATGACTTTTCCATCGATATCATTATCGAGGCCTGCAGCAGGACCATAATGGCCATACATGAACCAAGTTTTGATTATGCGGAAAAGATCTTAGACAACTGGAGCAAAGCAGGAGTCAGACACCTTTCCGACATAGAAGCCCTGGACGCCGCAAGATCTTATCCGGGGCAGGGAGCAAAGAAATCAAAGCCTGCCAAAAAGACAAACGGGACAGGGACCGATTACGATGCTATCGTAAACGAACTCATTGCCATGCAGAAATAGGATAACGGTTTAAGTCAGTTACTGACAGACATTAACAGTTACGAAAAGGGAAACCATGTCTCTTTCCAACGAAAAATATGAAGCGCTTATGCGCCGGTATGATGAAACCAGGCTGAAAAACGAAAAGCTCCGCCGTCTGAGGATAAAAGAGGTCAATGAAAAGCTCCCGGAATATAAGGAGCTTTCCGATGAGGCTTCCGCTGTTTCCTTTAGTTCGGGCTTAAGGGCTTTAAACGGGGAAGAAAACGCCCTTAGCGGGCTTAATGAAAAGATCAGGGAAATAACCTTAAAGAAAAAAGAACTCCTCTTACGCGCCGGGTTTCCCGAAGATTATCTGGAGCCTGTTTATTCATGCCCCGAATGCAAAGATACGGGATATGTAAATGATAAAAAATGCCGCTGTTTCATTCAGGCTGAGATCGAAGAGCTCTACAGACAGGCCAATATAGCACAGATCCTTGACAAGGAGAACTTTGATACCCTGACGCTCGATTATTATACCGATGACGAGCTTGAAATGATGAAGGGGATCATCGACCGCTGCAGGAATTTTGTGAAAAACTTTGATCTTAAACATGATAATCTGATGTTTTTCGGCCCTCCGGGGGTCGGAAAGACCTTTCTTACCAATTGCATCGCCAAAGAGCTTTTAGACAGCGGACATTCGGTTATTTACTTTACTTCCACACAATTATTTGATACACTAGCTACGTACATTTTCAGGAACAAAGAAGCGTCAGACGAGATCTTAAGAGTTCATGAGGATGTTTTTTCCTGTGATCTTTTAGTGATAGACGACCTTGGGACGGAAACCTCCAACAACTTTGTTGTTTCCCAGCTCTTTCTGATTATAAATGAGCGCGGGATGAGGCATAAATCTACCATCATTTCCACAAATCTGGCAATGAGCGAGCTTTCCGAGCGTTATGAGGAAAGGATCGTTTCAAGGATAATAGGAAATTACACTTTCATTAATCCCAGGACCGGGGATCTGCGCTTCAGGATCAAAAAATACGGCACAAATTAATATATAATGGAGGCGAATATGCCAAGACGCGAAGAAAAGCGTAACCTTGAAACAATACCTGTAGGTTCTCTGCGCATCATCCCCCTGGAAGGCTTTATGGACATGGGACATAAGATCGACGATTACCTCGTAAAGTGGAGGACCGAAAGGGAGCATGAGCACCATTCTTCCCTTGCTTTCAAAGGTTATCAGCGGGATTCCTATATCCTCGATGCAAAGATCTCAAGATTCGGCACCGGCGAAGCCAAGGGAACGATAAACGAATCCGTCCGGGGCACTGACCTCTATCTTCTTATCGACATAAGCAACTACAGTCTTACATATTCTCTCTGCGGCCATGAAAACCACATGTCGCCGGACGATCACTACCAGGATCTTAAAAGAATAATAGCCGCTGTCGGCGGAAAAGCCAGACGGATAACCGTTATCATGCCTTTCCTGTATGAAAGCAGACAGCATAAGCGCGCAGGCAGGGAATCCCTTGACTGTGCCATAGCCCTTCAGGAGCTTGTCCACATGGGCGTTGACAATATAATAACCTTTGATGCCCACGATGCGAGAGTCCAGAACGCCATCCCCCTTTCGAGCTTCGAAACCGTAAGGCCGGCATACCAGTTTATTAAGGGATTATTGCTGAATGTGCAGGATCTTACCATAGATTCGTCCCACATGATGATAATAAGCCCGGACGAAGGCGGGATGGAGCGGGCTATATATATCGCAAACGTTCTCGGCCTGGATATGGGTATGTTTTATAAGCGCAGGGATTACACGAGACTGATCAACGGAAGAAACCCTATAATTTCCCATGAGTTCTTAGGCTCTTCGGTCGAGGGCAAGGACGTTCTGGTAATTGACGACATGATCTCCTCCGGAGAGAGTGTTTTAGACGTTGCGAGGCAGCTGAAAAAGAGAAAAGCAAACCGTATCTTTATAGCCTCAACCTTCGGGCTGTTCACGGGGGGACTTACGCCTTTTGATAAAGCCTATGACGAAGGCATCATAGACAGGGTCCTTACCACAAATCTTGTATATCAGATGCCCGACCTCCTCGACAGGGAATACTATATCAACTGTGATCTCAGCAAATATATCGCCTACATCATAGATACCCTTAACCATGATTCCTCCATAAGCGACCTCTTAAATCCCAGTGACAGGATACAGAACCTGGTCAAGGCGTACATGGAAAAAGGCGGAAAGCTTGAGAAATCTGATGAGTGATGAAAAAAAGATTTATCATGGCGGGGGTATTTGCCCTCTGTTTTCTGCTGTCAATGTTTGTTACAAGTCTTCTGATCAACAAGGACAGCAGGGACATGACAATGGAGATGGGCTCCGCTTCCCTGCCTGTTATATATATACTGGAAGGAAATGAATATGTAAATCTCCATCAGGGTTATGTCTCGGAGATGTCCGGGAACTACTTAAGAGACTCCTTAAGCCCTCTGTCGGAGGGCAGGATCCTTCCGATCCGGATCGAAACCTACGGAACGGCAATTTCCGAAATAGGCTATGAAGTCAGAAGCATGGACACAAAGCGCCTCGTGGAGGACCAGGTCTTAACGGATTATAAAGGCGACGGCACAAAGATTTACGCGGATATCGCCATCAAGGATCTGATAACTCCCGAGACAGAGTACATGCTTATCATGAAGCTTACTCTTTCCGACAATTCCCTCGTGAAATACTATATCCGTTTTATTGACAAGGAAGAGCTTAATGTCTCAGAGAAACTTGCTTTCGCAAGATCGTTCTCTGACAGCACCTTTGACAAAGAAAAGGCTCTTGAACTTAAAACCTATATGGAGAGCAATTCCGAAGGTGACAATTCAAGCTTTGGTTACGTGAATATCCATTCCAGCTTCGAACAGCTGACCTGGGGCGGGCTTAATCCTTCGCTGGAAGGCAGTAAAAGGCTTTATATCCTCGATATGGACAGGGTGAATGCTTCCCTTAAGCTTGAGTATCAGGTAAGGGTTCTTGAAGAACTGTATAATGTGAGGGAGTATTTCAGGATAAGGGAAGGCTCTGACCGCATGTACCTGATGGAATATGAACGTACCATGGACCAGCTTATCACACATGAGGATGAGATTCTTGTCAACGGAAAGCTGATCCACGGGATCGTAAGCGCCCCCGTAAAGCATATGGAAAATGATGACGGATCTGTCTATTCCTTTGTGCAGCAGAACTGTCTGTACAGTTATAACACTTTAAACGGAAACCTGGCGAGGGTATTCTCCTTCAGGGCGGAGGAAAATAACGATGAGAGGACAGAGGCGGACCATTATGCTATTGAACCTGTAAGCATCGACGAGCAGGGCAATCTCACCTTCTTTGTCTACGGCTATATGAGCCGGGGAAGACATGAAGGGACGGAAGGCATTGCCGTTTATTACTATGATTCGGTTCTCAATTCTGTAGAAGAACAGTTATTTATCCCTTACAGCCGCTCGTACGAAATACTCAGGCATAACATGGAGATGCTGTCCTATATTAACTACAGGGGAAATTTCTTCCTTTACCTTGACGGAACTGTCTATAAGGTGAATCTTGACACCGCCGGCAGTACCGATATAGCGGCAGGGCTCGACGAGGGCAGATTTGTGGCTAATGATGAGGGCGGAATGATGGCATGGCAGCCCGAAAACAATATTTATGCCTATAATACCCTCAGGCTTATGGATCTTGAAGGTGAACGGATCACGGATATAAATGCTGCCGGGTCGGAGATCCTGCTCCCGCTCGGATTTATGGGAGAGGATTTCATATACGGCAGGGTAATGCCGTCAGATATCTCAACGGACGAATCGGGAAACATCCTTGCGCCGATGTATTCGATCTGTATAGTTGATCCAAGAGGAAATGTTCTCAGGGAACACACAAGGGAAGGCTGTTTCTTCATGGGGATCGAGATCAACGGGAATATCATCAATATCCACAGAAGCATAAGAGACGAGGACGGAAACTTTATTCCGATCGAGGATGAACAGATACTGACAAACGAAAAGTCCACCGCATCGGTCAATACCTATACAAGCGTTGCTACCGAAGAAATGGAAACAACCTGGCAGACAGTACTGAAGAACGGCAGCGATGATAAAAACATAAAAGTGCTTACCCCGAAGGAAGCTGTTTATGAAGGCGAACGGGACGTTGAGCTTGAAAGCGGCGGTGAAGAAAGAAAATTCTATGTTTACTCCAGGGGCAGGGTCGAATCTGTGCATACCGATGAATCAGATGCGGTCTCAAAGGCATCGGATATATTCGGAAACGTCGTGGATTCGAGGTGCGCTTATGTCTATGAGTCGGGGAACAGAAAAGGCAGCACGACTCTTTCAGGTTTTTCAGAGATCGTTGAACATGACGAGAATGCGGGAAGCTTAAGCGTCTGCCTCGATGCCATGATGAGATACGCCGGGGTCTATGAAGATATGGAAAACGTACAGGCTAAAGGCGGAACGGCCTTCATGTTCCTCTCCGGGGCGCTTACCGAAAAGGAGGTGTTGAATCTCACGGGGATCGCGCCTTCCTCTATGCTGTATTACGTGAGCAGGGGATTCCCTGTACTCGCCTTTACCGAAGACCTTAACGCAGTCCTGGTCGTAGGCTATGACAGCAAAAACATGGTGATATATGATCCTTCGCAGGAGGCGGTATACAAGAAGGGAATGAATGATTCCACGGCATGGTTTGAACAAAACGGCAACAGGTTTATCACCTATGTTGATTAGAAATCCGCTCTGCTGTAAAAGCTTTCCCTTCAAATATCATTCATGAACGGTTGTGTAAAGCCTGTCATGATGATAGAATAATAAAGCGTTTTCACATCGGCTGACTAAAACAGCAGCAATTTATATTCAATGCAAAACAATCAACACGGAGGAAAAATATCATGAACAATAACAGCGAAATAAGAGATATCAATCTGGCTGAATCCGGTGAAAGGAAGATAGAATGGGTAAAGAAGAACTGCGACCTTTTAAGGACCCTTGAAAAGGAGTTTTCAGAAACAAAACCTTTTTCCGGCAAAAAGATAGCTCTTTCCGTTCATCTTGAAGCAAAGACGGCCTACCTTTGCAAGGTTCTGAAAGCAGGAGGAGCCACAATGTATGTTACCGGCTCAAACCCCCTCTCGACCCAGGATGACGTGGCAGCCGCTCTCGTAAAGGACGGCCTGGAGGTTCATGCATGGTACGGGTCGACTCCTGAAGAATATCACAGACACATTAAGGCGGTGCTCACTCCCGGTCCCAATATCATAATCGATGACGGAGGCGATCTGGTGCATATGATGCATACGGAGCTTCAGGATTTAATCCCTTATGTTATCGGAGGGTGCGAGGAGACCACCACCGGTATCATAAGGCTTTTGGCCATGGACAGGGCCGGAGATCTGAAATTCCCCATGGTCCTTGTAAACAACGCCGAGTGCAAGCATTTCTTCGATAACCGCTACGGCACCGGACAATCTGTATGGGACGGGATCAACAGGACGACAAACCTGATAGTAGCAGGAAAGATCGTGGTGGTCGCCGGCTACGGCTGGTGCGGCAAGGGTGTGGCTATGCGCGCTAAGGGCCTCGGAGCCAGAGTCGTCGTTACCGAGATCGATCCCGTTAAGGCCATCGAGGCCGTAATGGACGGCTTTGACGTAATGCCCATGAATGACGCGGCAAAGATCGGCGATTTCTTTGTGACCGTTACAGGCTGCGACAAGGTCATCGACGAGGAGGATTTCGCTGTTATGAAGGAAGGCGCCATCCTCTGCAATGCCGGACATTTCGACTGTGAGATAGATATGGCCGGACTTCGTGAGATATCAACGGAATCTAAGGAGATGAGAAACAATATCATGGGATATAAACTTCCCACCGGGCAGTGGATCTATGTGCTTGCGGAGGGGAGGCTTGTCAATCTTGCGGCAGGCGACGGCCATCCGGCAGAGATCATGGATATGTCCTTTGCGATCCAGGCGCTGTCCGCAAAATACCTTGTGGAACATGCCGGTCAGCTCTCCAAAATGATAATCGATGTTCCAAAAGAGGTTGACAGGGAAGTCGCAGTAAAGAAGCTTGCATTCCTCGGAAAGAAAATAGATGTCCTTACACCCGAGCAGGAAGCGTATTTAAATAAGTCTATAGTTTAAAAAACGGATTAAGTATCAAAGGGCAGATATTTAATCTGTTTCCTGTAATAAAATGGCAAAAGGATACGGCAGACCGGTTTCCGTAATGGTTGTCCCGTTCCGGCTGTCTGCAAAAACCCCGTATTGTTTACGGGGTTTTTGTATAATATGCACTTTTCATTCCGTTGACTGGGAATGTCTAAACCGTTATAATTAAAGCATGATGCTTACCAACAGTGTAAAACAGGAACGTGACAGAATGGAATATATGGTCGGCGAGTACTTAAAGAAGCTGAAGGAGCTTCCAAAGGGGACTCTTTCCGCCAAAACCGTCGGTACAAAGACCTATTATTATCTCAAATACCGCTCCGGAAAAAAAGTCGTCTCCGATTATGTCACCAGGGAGGAGCTTCCGGAGCTTAAGGAGAAGCTCGAGCATAAAAGGCATATAAAAACCATGATCCGTTTCCTTAAGGAAGAGATCAAAATGGCGGACAGGCTGTTAGGAGGCAGAAGGTGAAAAAGGAAAGCTTTAAGGTAATAATGATCCTTTTGGTTCCAAAGATAGTGAACCTTATAATGGAACGGGACGGCCTTGATGAGATCCACGCCTGCAAGGTCTTCTATAATTCCGACCTTTACGCAAAGTTAGAGGATGA
The DNA here is from genome assembly GCA_024684065.1 of Lachnospiraceae bacterium. Next base: position 32,006 of record JAIKXO010000083.1, on the reverse strand, counting down.
GGATACGGACCTCTGGCAGAACAGCGCGGAGAAACTGTACGATATGTTTCATAACTCTGAGTCCGGTTTCTCAGAGTAGCCACGGATGATCAGTATATGAAAGAATTAAAGGCTTATGCCTTAATCCGCTTTTTATAAGCAGGCACGTTTCAGGGGACAGTAATGAGCAGCGAGGGGAATTTTCTTACATATTGCATAGAGCAGTATAAATACGATAAGGAACTTACAGGCAGACAGGTGATGGAGCTTTTTGATAAATACAAGGTCCTCGATTATGTCTATAACTGTTGTGAGCCCTTACATACCGAAAAAGCCAAATATATAACCGAAGACATAGATCTCTATATAGAAGCCTGTAAGGCAGTAGGGTCATAAAACTGCAAAAAAAGAAGGGTCTGCGTAAATTATCAGACCCCCTTTTTATTTTCATGTCTTTCTATTGTCCTGATCTCTTATTTACGGCCTCGATCCTTGCAACCGACCTCTTAAGCGCAAGCTCGGCCCTGTTCAGATCCGTTTCGATCTGTTTTTCGGCAAGTCTTCTTAACGCCCTTGTTTTAGACTCCTCAGCCCTGTTAATGTCGATCTCCTGAGGCCATTCCACAACCTCTGCAAGAATGGTCACCTGATCCGGAAGTATCTCAAGGAAGCCGGAGATCAGCGAAGCCACTTTAATCTCCTCCTCAGACTCCTTTATATACAGCACTCCCGGAGCAATAACTGCAGTTAAGGGTATATGACGCTTAAGTATGCCTATCTCCCCTTCCGTCGTTGTAAGCTCGACCATTATAACATCGCCTTCGTAAAAAACACGGTCAGGAGCTATAATTTTCAGTTTAAATGCCTGCTCTTCAGCCATAAGAATACCTGTTGATCCTGCTTTTTAATCTTTTTAAAATTTGAACCGAAACATGTATAATATACGTTCATATATTTTCGGCAATAATAGATTTACCCGGTTATTCCTGCTTTTATTTCACCTTAGCCAGAACATCATCAATACTGCCGGCATTTAAGAAATAACTCTCAGGAATGTCATCATGCTTTCCTTCGATGATCTCCTTGAAGCCCTGGATCGTGTCAGCGATCGGAACATAACGCCCCGGAAGACCCGTAAACTGTCCGGCAACAAAGAACGGCTGGGAAAGAAATCTCTGAATTTTCCTCGCCCTGGACACCGTAAGCTTGTCTTCCTCCGAAAGCTCGTCCATACCGAGGATCGCGATGATATCCTGAAGCTCCTTATATTTCTGAAGGATCTCCTGAACTCCTCTGGCTGTCTTGTAATGCTCCTCACCGACAACTCTCGGGTCCAGGATCCTTGAGGTCGACTCAAGAGGGTCAACAGCCGGATAGATACCAAGCTCGACTATCGAACGCGACAGGACCGTGGTAGCATCCAGATGGGCAAAGGTCGTAGCCGGCGCGGGGTCTGTCAGGTCATCGGCGGGAACATATACTGCCTGGACCGAGGTGATCGACCCGCTCTTTGTGGAGGTTATCCTCTCCTGAAGGGCACCCATCTCAGTCTGTAATGTCGGCTGGTAACCGACCGCCGAAGGCATACGTCCGAGAAGCGCCGAAACCTCGGAACCTGCCTGGGTGAAACGGAAAATATTGTCAATGAACAGAAGAACATCCTTTCCGCCCTCATCCCTGAAATACTCTGCCATGGTCAGTCCTGAAAGTCCCACCCTCATTCTTGCTCCGGGCGGCTCGTTCATCTGGCCGAAGACCATCGTTGTCTTGTCTATAACGCCGGACTCCTTCATTTCATAATAGAGGTCGTTTCCTTCACGGGTCCTCTCACCGACGCCTGTAAATACCGAATATCCTCCGTGCTCTGTAGCTATATTTCTTATAAGCTCCTGTATAAGGACTGTCTTTCCTACGCCGGCGCCTCCGAAGAGCCCGATCTTTCCGCCCTTTTGATACGGACAAAGGAGATCTACAACCTTAATTCCTGTTTCAAGAACCTCCGTTGACGTAGACTGTTCTTCGAAGCTTGGAGCCTGTCTGTGGATAGGATATCTCTTTACGTCTGTAGGGGCAGGCTGATTATCTATCGGCTCCCCGAGCACATTGAATATCCTTCCGAGGGTATTCTCGCCAACCGGTACCGAAATAGGCCCTCCGGATGCTTTAGCCTCCATGCCTCTTACAAGTCCGTCCGTCGGACCCATGGCTATGCATCTTACCGTATCGTCTCCAAGATGCTGCGCAACCTCGACCACAAGCTCCTCACCGCTTGTCCTTGTTATGCTGATAGCCTCGTTTATTTCCGGAAGATTTCCGTCCGAGAACTTGATATCAAGCACTGCACCGATTATCTGAGTTATCTTGCCAATATTGTTCAAAGCCCCGTCTCCTTATTTTTCAAAGTTTTTTATTTTTTAGTTCAGCGCGTCAGCTCCGCCTATTATCTCCGTAAGCTCCTGGGTGATATGCCCCTGTCTTGCTCTGTTATACTGAAGCTCAAGTTTTCCTATCATCTCCTCGGCATTGTTGGTAGCCGAATCCATTGCCTGCATTCTCGCACCGTTCTCGCTGGCGACAGACTGTACAAAAGCGCCGTAGATTATGCTGGTCACATACTTGGGAATGATCTGGTCAAGAGCCTCGATATCATCCGGCTCGTAATTCATCGGGGCAGTGATTTCATTTCCGGAATCGCTGCTGCCGGAATTATCTCTGGATGCCTCAGAAGCATCCTGCACATCTTTACCCTCTCCCCCGATATCCGCTATCTCGTTTGCCGCAGCATCCACATCAACGGGCAGAAGCTTTAAAAGCGTAGGAATGTGGGAAACCGTATTTTTAAAACCCGTATAGGCCACGTATATCTCTCCGATCTCGCCTTTTGCGAAGGCTGAAAGAAGTTCGTCGGAAAGCTCCATCGCATCGGAATACAAAGGCTCCTCTATCGCATCAGACATATCCTTCTTTATCTCATAGCCGTGGCGCCTTAAAACATCCCTGCCCTTTTTTCCTACGGAATAGATCAATACATCCTCTCTTTTCAGGTCCCCTTTGGAAACAAGCTTTATGACATTTGAGTTATATCCGCCGGCAAGACCTCTGTTTGAGGTTATTACGACCACAGCCTTTTTCTCGGAGGAATTCGGCTGCATATAGGGATGGTCGATATATCCGGATTTCTTTAAGATCCCCGTTACTGTATCGTACATACACTGAAAATAATAACGGGAACTCTCAGCCCTTTTCTTAGCGCGCTGAAGCTTAACTGTCGACACGAGCTTCATCGCCTTGGTGATCTGCTGGGTACTCTGTATGCTGGTCTTACGCCTTTTTATGTCTCTCATTGAGGGCATATGACATACACTCCTACTGAATATTTTTACAAAATGGTGATCAATGCGTTTTTCTCACAGTATTCCCGGCAGGACCGGTCAGACCGGTTTTACCGGAGATCTGGGATTAAACATAAGTTTATGACGTCGTTTTATTGAACTCTTCTATGAAGGTATCAAGAGCCTTCTTAAGCTTGTTCTCCGCTTCCTCTGAAAGCTCCTTTGAATCTCTGACAGACGCCGGAACTTCCGGATAATTCGTCTTGATATAATCAAAGAACTGATCCTCAAATTCAGTTACCCTGTCAGTGGGGATCTTTAACAGATACTTTCTCGTCACCGCATAGATGATCAGCACCTGAAACTCAACAGGCATGGGCTTGTACTGGGGCTGTTTGAGAACCTCCCTTATCCTTTCGCCCTGATCAAGCTTCTCCTTGGTGTCGGCATCAAGCTCGGATCCGAACTGCGCAAACGCCGCCAGTTCCCTGTACTGTGCAAGCTCCGTACGGATCGGAGCCGCGATCTTCTTCATGGCCTTGATCTGAGCCGCTCCTCCTACCCTCGAAACAGACAGTCCGGCATTGATGGCAGGTCTGAAACCTGAATTGAACATTTCGGTCTCGAGATAGATCTGCCCGTCCGTAATGGAAATGACATTCGTAGGGATATAGGCTGAAACATCACCGGCCTGCGTCTCTATAATGGGAAGCGCGGTAAGCGAGCCTCCTCCGTATTCTTCACTCATTCTGGCGGCTCTCTCCAAAAGCCTTGAATGCAGATAGAAGACATCGCCGGGATAAGCCTCACGCCCGGGCGGACGACGCAGAAGCAATGAGAGTGTACGGTAAGCAACCGCATGTTTGCTCAGGTCATCATAGATAACCAGAACATCCTCTCCGTTCTCCATCCATTCCTCACCTATCGCACATCCGGAATAAGGCGCGATATACTGAAGCGGCGCAAGCTCCGAAGCAGTGGACGCTACCACTGTCGTATAGGCCATGGCACCGTACTCTTCAAGAGTTTTTACTATTGAAGCGACCGTGGATGACTTCTGGCCGATCGCAACATAGATACATTTTACTCCCTGGCCCTTCTGGTTCACTATCGTATCGATCGCGATCGCGGTCTTTCCGGTCTGCCTGTCCCCGATGATAAGCTCTCTTTGTCCTCTTCCTATGGGGATCATGGAGTCTATAGCCTTGATTCCGGTCTGGAGAGGGGTATCAACTGATTTCCTCGTGATAACTCCGGAAGCAACCCTCTCTATCTTCCTGAACTTGTCGGTATTGATGGGACCCTTTCCGTCTATGGGCTGTCCAAGGGAATTAACGACACGTCCGAGCATTTCATCGCCTACCGGAACCTCAACCACTCTTCCGGTGGTCTTCACCGTATCCCCTTCGTTGATATTATGGGCAGAGCCCAAAAGAACAGCGCCCACGTTGTCCTCCTCGAGGTTCATGACCATGCCGTAGACCTCGCCCGGGAACTCCAGAAGCTCGCCCTGCATTGCCTTTTCAAGCCCATGTACACGCGCTATCCCGTCAGCAACCTGAATAACGGTTCCGACCTCGGACACGATCAGCTCGCCCGCATATCTTTTGATCTGTTCCTTAATAACAGAACTAATTTCCTCCGGTCTTAGATTCATGGAACTATCCTTCCTAACAAAAAATTTTGTTTTTTAAAATTTTTTGGGACCGAAAACATGTTCACATGTTTTCGGCAATAATGTACCGTAAAATTTTAGTTTTTATTAACCTGAATATTTAAGAGGCTCTTTCTTAAGCCCTCAAGCTTCGACTTAATGCTTGAATCTACTACCCTGTCGCCTATCCTTATGACCATCCCGCCGATAAGAGATTCATCTATGAGATAATTCATCTCCATTGTCTTATAGCCCGCGGTGGAAAGAAGCTTCGCCTCAACAGCCTTCTTCTGCGCATCCGAAAGAGCTGAAGGCGTGTATACAAAAGCCGTTCCTATCCCCTTATATTCCTTGACCTCGTCTATGAAATAATCAAGGATGGGTATGATCTCACTATAACGGTCATTTGCGATGATGATCTTTAGAAAGCCTACAAGCTCGGCGCTTGCCCTGCCCTCAAAGACGCTCTCCATAAGCTCCTCTTTCTCTTCCTTGGTGAGCTTCGGATGGTTTAAGAGCTTTGAAAAATCAGGATTTTCCTTAAGGATCTCTTTAAGGCTTAAGACCTCGTCATAAAGCCCGTCAATATGATTTTCCTCCAAAGCAGTTTCAAACAGTGCACTGCCGTAGGTTCCCGCTATCAGCTTTGCCATGTACTTTCACCAACTTCTTTAAGGGTCTCCTCAACGAGGCTGTCCTGAATCTCTGTGTCAATAGATGCCTTCACCACCTTGCCTGCCATAAGTGAAGCAATCTGGATCATCTCGTTCTTCATCTCGTCATAAGCCTTCTGCTTGGAAAGCTCCGCTTCCTCTTCAGCATGCCTGACAATGCGCTGGGCCTCTTCCTTTGCATCCGCCACGATCCTGCTCTCGTTAAGCTGCGCCTTCTTTCTGGCCTCGGCAAGGATCGCCTCGGACTCCTTTTCAACCTCCTTAAGCTTTCCCTCATATTCGGATTTAATGGAGGCAGCCTCTTCCTTATCCCTGGCAGCCGAATCAAGGTCTTCCTTTATCCTGGCCTGCCGCTTTTCAAGGAGTTCCCTGACAGGATTGAACAAAAGATAGGACATCGCAAGGAACAGGATAAACACAGCAAGAGCGGACCAGGCCGCATCATGCAGAAGCTGAAAATCCAGGTCAAACAATCGTTCCATTTTTTCTCCTGTTTCCGCAAGGAACACAGCGTTAAATAATGGTTCCAAGTGTTGTCCTCCTAACAAAACGAAAATAATAGAATAAAAATCAGGAACCGAAAATACTCTGTTTTATCTAAGTGTTTCCGGTTTACTTAGCTAACGGCTGAACGAAGATAAGGATCATGCCCACGAGCAGTCCGTAAAGACCTGTCGTCTCAGCAACAGCCTGCCCTAAAAGCATGGTAGACGTAATATCCGAACGTGCTCCGGGATTCCTTCCGACTGCGGAAGCAGCATGTCCGGCCGCAATACCCTGTCCTATACCGGGGCCGATACCTGCTATCAGAGCAAGTCCCGCACCAATGGCCGAGCAACCCTTGATAAATTCAACGCCTGAAATGTTCATAACAAAACCTCCTAACAAAATTTTTTCATTATAAAGATTCCAAAAATATACCGATTCAGAGCATTGGGAAACGCTGATCAAAGCGTTTCCCGCGCGAAAATGGCAGGCACGAAGTGCCTTTCCTATGCCATTTTCTGCGCATCCTGCCGAAGGCGCCTAAGGAAAAACTGAATTAATCAGTTTTTCCTTAGGCTCCTTCTCCTATCGCGTCCGTAATATATGTCATTGTCAGCATACAGAATACATAGGTCTGGATCGCTCCGGAAAAGAGATCAAAGTAAACATGTAACGCCGACGGAATACCGATCTTGACAAAGAAAGGAAGAAGGCTGTAATAAAGCGCCATCATAACCGTTCCTGAAAGGATGTTAGCAAAAAGACGCAGGGACAGAGAGATCGGAACCGCGCAGTCACCGATCAGGTTGATCGGAAGCCAGAACGGCCAGGGCTCCATCAGTCCCTTTAAAACGCCTGCGGGCTTCTGCCATTTGAACTTATTAAAGGTGATCAGGCAGAAGGTGATGATACCCAGAGGAAGGGTGACGCCGTAATCCGCTGTGGGAGGCCTTAACCCGAGAAGCCCTGAGATGTTGCTGATAAGAATGAAGATCGCTATGGTGCTTATATAGTTTACAAACTTAACGCCATTTTTGCCCATGACGCCTTCTACCATGTTATTTAAGAATTCCATAATGAACTCTGCGATATTGACAAGCATCGGCGGCGCATCATATGGATCGGTCTTCTTTATCTTGCGGTTTACCGCGATGGCAAAGGTGAGCAGAAGGATCATGACGATCAGGATACATACGTGGGTGGTCGTAAACCACACAGTCTGCCCGAAAACCTCATATGAAACTATGCCTTTGATCATAAAATCAGGTTCATCGGCTAAAAACAGAACATGATTCATACAGGACAGCTCCTTAATATATTTAAAATGATTTATAATTTATGATTTTCAGCTTCCGCACCGGCACTGTTTCCCGCTCAAACGTAAGCTTCGTTATTTTCTGTATCAGATACGTCTGTATCAAAGACGGCGCCGTCATCATCTTCTGTCTCAAAGGCGGCGTCATCATCGGTATTCATCCCAATAGCGGAAGCATCGGCTGCTGCGTCAATATCCGTTTCAACAGCTGCTTCCGTATCGGTTTCAGCAACGGCTTTTTCATCAATCCGCCTGAAAATATACCTGCGGACAAAGGGCTGAAGATAGGCCCCTATCTTTATCCCTATTATCCCCGCAAAACAGGTTATCACGTTCCCGATACCGGTCCAGGCGACTGCCGCGTAAACAATACAGACGACCAGATATCTTATCAGGTATTTCTTTCTTGTGTAAGCTACGGCGCCCTTTTCGTCAAAATCAAGCGCGCCCTCGATCGAACGGTAAAGATTTATTATATAAAAGACGGCAAGGGCAAGCCCCGCAATAAGCCCTATCACCCCGTGCAGCCTGTCCTTTGAAAAAAGCAGGATGCCTATAAGCCATAAAGCCCCCCATATGCCAATGCCCGCAAGCATCTCCGCAAGCGTCTCGTTTTTAGTGACGGCGTTCATACAGGCTACTTTTCCATATCCTCATGTGTCCTGGAAGGCTTATCGAATATCTGCCTCGCCAATATATAGACATTCCTGCCGCCGGCCAGTGCACCGATAAAAAACATTATAATAAAAATAAAAGAAGTATTCAACCTTCTGTCAAGGAACCATCCCAGAAAAGAGCACAAAAAAATAGGAACCAGCATATTAATACCGAACTGCAGTATAAGCGTAAGCGAACGATATACCTCTTTCCTGTATTTCACAGTTAATCCCTTTCCCGTTCAAAATCCGATAAAAGTATAACAACAAATCCGCTGAAAGTCCATAATATTATTAAATTTTCATTAAATAACAGATAGACAATGCCCTCAGGTAGTTGATATAATTAGGAGCATAGAATTTCCGTGTAAAAGCAGCGTTTATTTATACAGACAGGATTTATCCCGTAAATCCTTTACCGGCAAAAACATCTAAGGGTATTTTCTGAGTTTTTTTCTAAGTTTTTTTTCTAAGTTTTTTTTTAAGTTTTTTTCTATTGTAAAAAAAATTCTCTTCGAGAACTTTTTGACTCTCTGGGTTTGATAAACCAGGCTCAGAGCTGGGAGGGTTAAGATGAGTGGTTTAAAGCTTTTCAGAAAGAGAATCATCCCCATGGAATGCATAGCCCTGTCCGATGACGAGATTCTTTTTACGGATGACAGGCGTATCGTTACAAGGTGGAATACCTTAAAGCCCAAAAAAGACCTGCACCACGGCCTTTCCTGCTATTACCTTGACGAGGGCTACAAGGTCTCCAAATTCATGAAAAAAGACGGATCCCTTCTTTACTGGTACTGCGATATCGTCTCCCACGAATACGACCCGGAAACCGACACCTATGTGTTTACGGATCTTCTGGCAGACGTAGTCATCTATCCGGACGGCTCCGTCAGGGTCATAGACCTCGACGAAGTCGGCACCGCGCTCGCAGACGAACTGCTGACAAAAGAACAGTGCATCGCCCTCTTAAACTCTTTAAGCAGCCTTTTAAATATCATATACGGCGGAAGCTTCGGTACGATGCAGGAGTATCTTGAAGGGTTCGAAAACAGCGCTTCAGATTAACGAACTAATAAAACACATGATTGCCTATTATCTGTCCGTTTATCTGGGGAGTAGCCCTTCTGAAATACAGACAGTTTCCGACAGGAGTGGAACCCGCCAGAGCTTCATCCGCCGCCCTGTAGCAGGATTCATTCGCCCCGAGGCTTAACCTTGTGGCAAGCCTTCCGCTGGCAACGGGAGAAAACTGTCCTTTCTGATAAATAACCCCTACCATGGTATTGGGGTAGGCCGCCGACCTTATCCTGTTTATAACGACAGCCCCGACCGCAACCTGGCCGATATAGGGCTCGGATCCGGCCTCGCAGTATATAAGGGCCGCTAAAAGATCCCTGTCGCTCACCTCGAAACGCACCTGCGAAACATCTCTCCACGTCATTTTAGAAGCCTTCTCAGACATCGCCTTTTCTTCGGCAAGCTGCTTTTTCAGATCCGCTAGGTTCCTTTCCTGCAGCCTGAGCTCGGCTTCATAGGCAGCCTGTTCCATCTCGGCAGCCGATATGGCGCCGGTAGTTGCGGCTATGGAACCGGTAGTCGTCGAGACCAGGGCGTTTACCTTGGTAAGCTCCTCTTCGGACTGCTGCATCAGGACATTCAGCTCGTCCATATCCTTTTGAAGCACCGCTTCCTCGGCCTCTATGTTTTCCCTTATTTCGGACAGTTCCCTGAAAACCTTCAGGTCGTATGCCTCCATCTGGGCGACATATTCAGCCTTATTGATAAAATCATTATAGGTTTTGGTATTTAAGATCTTTGACAGAAAGCTTTCATTTCCGGATTCATAGACATTCCTGAGCCGGTTCTTCATAAGCTCATACTGCTCTTTTTCCTTTTTTCCGGCAGCGGCGATCCTTGCCTGAACCTCAGATATCTCCGCCTCCTTTACAGCCGCCATCGCCTCTATTTCTTCAATGTTCTCGCTGATCTCCTCCAGATTCCCGTTGAGCCTTTCGAGATAACCCTTAAGCTCCTCCTTCTGTTCCTCAAGATCTTCCTTCTGCTCCTCTATTACCTGCCTCTGCTCCTCGGTTATCTTCTTCAGTTCCTCCGCCTTCTGGATCTTTTCCGAGGTGGTTTCCCTGGTTTCATCGGCAAGCGCGGGAAGAGCGCTTTTCCCGGTGATAAATAACAACGTTACTAATACAGCAAGAAATATACATATGAAATTATTCCGTTTACAACAAAACAACCTCACAGCGACAGCTCGACCTTCCGCCCCGTAGGCTCGTATTTAAAGTATTTCACCCCTGCGGAATCAAACATCTTCTTCGACGCTATGACCGAGGGAGTGCCGGCATATTTGTCCGAATCATAGATCAGGGTTTTGATCCCGGCCTGGATTATCGCCTTGGCACATTCATTGCACGGGAAAAGAGTCACATACATTTTGGCACCGTCTAATGACCCTCCCCTGTAATTAAGGATGGCGTTAAGCTCACTGTGGGTGGAATAAAAATACTTGTTTTCCAGCGGATCCCCTTCCCTGCACCAGGGGAATTCATCATCAGAGCATCCTATCGGAAATCCGTTATAGCCCATTGAAAGGATCTTGTTATCCGTACTCACGATGCATGCTCCGACCTGTGTATTCGGATCCTTCGACCTTTCGCTCGAAAGCTTTGCGATCCCCATAAAATACTCATCCCATGAAATATAATCCTTACGTTTGTCGCTCATGACTTCTCCCTTGCCGTATTATTACCGGTACAGTTCCCTGCCGGATCCGTGCACATCATTAACCATGTCGAACGGATTTAATCAATAAACCCTGCTCCGAAAAAACATCACTTCGTCCCGAAGATCCTGTCGCCCGCGTCTCCAAGTCCTGGCACGATATACTTATGCTCATTAAGGCTTTCGTCCAGAGCGCCGACATAGATATCCACGTCCGGATGCGCCTCCTCCATTGCCTTTATCCCTTCAGGCGCGGCTATAATGCACATAAAGTGGATATTCTTACAGCCCCTGTCCTTAAGCATTGTTATCGCAGCTACAGCCGAACCTCCTGTCGCAAGCATCGGATCCACGACGAATACCTCTCTCTCCGCGCAGTCCGCGGGAAGCTTGCAATAATATTCGACGGGCTTTATCGTCTCGGGATCCCTGTAAAGACCGATATGCCCGACCTTTGCCGCCGGGATCATGGTAAGCATGCCGTCTACCATCCCGAGCCCCGCCCTTAATATCGGAATGATTGCAAGCTTCTTTCCCTTAAGGGCCTTTGCCTTTGTCGCGCAGATCGGGGTTTCTATATCAACCTCCTCAAGGGGCAGATTTCTTGTCGCCTCATAGCAGATCAGCATGGATATCTCGCTGATAGTCTGTCTGAAATCCTTCGTCCCCGTGTCTTTTCTTCGGATGTATCCGATCTTATGCTGGATAAGCGGATGATCCATGTAAATAACCTTCCCCATTCTCTATAACCTCCTTCACTTAATAAACCGTTTCCACGAAGCCGGACCGTGATAAAATGATCCCCTGCGCCAAAAACAGCTGACACACAAGCCTGAACGCCGCCTGGATTATTTAACGCAATATCATCAGATTCAGAGTACTATATCTTTCCTACTCGATATGAGAGATCCTCCGCGCATGCTTTTCTTCGCCGCAAAAATCCGTTGTAAGGAAAGTATCCACAATATCAAGCGCCAGATAATTGTTTATCACTCCGCCTCCCATCGCAAGGACATTCGCATCGTTATGCATCCTTGTAAGCCTTGCGCTGGTAGTCTCTGCGCAAAGCGCGCATCTTATGCCCTTAATCTTGTTAGCTACTATGGAAACCCCGATCCCTGTCGTACAGATAACTATTCCCTTGTCAGCCTCCCCGTTTACGACAGCCATGGCAACCTTCCTCGAATACTCCGGATAGTCCACGGAATCCGTGCTGTTACAGCCGAAATCGGTTATTTCATAGCCCTTCTCCTTCAGATGTTTAAGAACCTCTGTCTTTAAAATATAGCCCCCATGGTCACATCCGATCGCAATCCTCATTTCAAACCCTCCTGATATTTTCTATGATTTATAGTGAACCCTCTGTTCCAAAGAGGGTATGCCGGATATTTCATGGGCAAAGACCCCTTTCAACAGAGGAGCGAATAAAGCAATCACTGTCTGAACCTGCTCAAACCTCAACAACCTCATAACCCGCCGCCTTTAAGAGCCTGTTCATGATAGCGTCTCCCAGTCGGGGAGTACTGAATTCCTCGGAAAAGATCACATCAATATCCGAATCATCGCATTCTCTCAGGCTTTCATAGAGTCCTCTTGCTATACTTCCTTCGTCCTCTCTTACGCCTGCGGTTATGACCTTATCGGCCCGGTATTTCATAACGGTTTCGGCACAGGCTATGACCGCCGTCCTTTTGCCTTCTTTCCTGAAAGCCTCACAGGCGCTGTTGATATGGCCGATCACGGCATCCTCCGTCCCTTTCACGACCATTAGCCGCCCCTTCGGCGCATAATGCCTGTATTTCATTCCCGGAGCCTTAGGCCTTAAATTCTCAGACGGCTTTCTAAATACCGCGGGGTCATATTCCGCCCGGCCCAGAGCTTCTTTCACCATATCGCAGGAAATATAGCCGGGCCGCAATATCATCGGAACACCGGAGGTCATATCCACTATCGTGGACTCGAGTCCTATATCGGAACCGCCTCCGTCAAGGATCATATCGATATATCCGTCAAGATCCTCCTTAACCCTTTGCGCGCAGGTGGGGCTCGGTCTTCCCGAACGGTTTGCGCTGGGTGCCGCGATGTATCCTCCGGACGCCCTTATAAGTTCAAGAGCTATCCTGTTATCGGGCATCCTGACCGCGACAGTGTCTAACCCTCCCGTCGTTTCGTCAGGAACTATGCCTTTCTTCTTGAAGATCATGGTAAGCGGTCCCGGCCAGAACCTCTCAGAAAGCCTCGCCGCGTCTTCCGGTATTTCCCTGACGATATCGTCAAGAGCCGAAATCTCGCATATATGCACTATAAGCGGATTATCGGAAGGCCTGCCCTTAGCTTCGTAGATCTTTTCGGAAGAATCTTTACTTAAGGCATCGCCCCCAAGGCCGTATACAGTTTCGGTAGGGAACGCCACCAGGCCTCCGTCTTTTATTATCTCTCCGGCTTCTCTGATTATCCCCTCATCCGGAGCATCTATATTCACTTTGCAGATCCTGGTGATCAAAAACAGATACCCCCAAAATTAAGTCATTTTTCAGCGGTGTTTAATAATACTGCTCAAGCACATCCCAGACATAGGGCGCGGCAAGGGAGATCTCCCAGCCTGCGGCGCCTCCAAGTTCAAACGCCTTCATAAACTCAAGCTTGGCGGTGAGTGACGCCGCATCCTCGAGCCATACCTCATAAGTCTTCTCACCTATGCTCCAGGTCGCGTAATTCTGCATGGTCGTCTGATCCCAGGTCGGAACGGCGTGATAATTAGCAAGAAGCTCCTCCTCCTGCTTAAGCGACGGAGTTGCCAGTACACTCAGATTATATGGGATAAATTCCCCGGAAGCGTCTGATGCCGCAATCTCCTCATCCGTTTTCGGCGTCTCCTCCCAAACCCTGGTATAGAAAGGAAGACCGTTAATGACCTTATAGTTCGGGACCTCCTTTATTGTCTCCTCGATTCCTTCCTTCACATAATTTATGGAGGCAACAGAACCCGCCTTAGCTGAACCCGCATAGGTTTCATCATAGCCCATTATGATCACATAATCGGTAAAAATCCCCTGTTCCTTCCTATGATAAAAGGTGTTATAGGCCCTGGGCACATAATTATCAACGGAAACAACGAGACCGTTCTTATGACACTCGATCGAAAGCTCCCTGATAAACTGAATAAAGGCCTCACCGCTATCCTGCGATATCCTTTCAAAGTCAACATTGATCCCGTCAACCCCGGCTTCCCCGGCCTTGCTTATGACGGACGAGATCATAGACGCTCTTCTTGCGGGATCGTTAAGAAGCTCGTACATTGAAACGGAAATATCCGAATTAAAATCGTCAAAGGCAGCCCATACCTTGATTCCCCTGGAATGGGCAGTATTAACGTAGTCTGCGGAGGCAATGCTTGATACCGTACCGTCCGCGCCGGCAACAGAAAACCAGGTGGGCGCAAGCACATCTATCCCCCTTGTTCCCTCAAGCGCCGAATAGATCGTATCATTCCCCGCAGCGCCCGCGATACTGTGCCACATAAGGACGATCGGAGTATCCGAAGTGAGAGAAGTAAAACGCTCCTCAGGCACGTCATTTACGGGAGTTTCAGCTGTCTCCGATACGGTGCCGATATATCTTTTTTCAGCATACCCTGATATAAGGTCCTCTGTCTGAACCCTCATCCAGTCGCCTGAAGCATCACCCTCATCAAGCACGGTCACCGTATCGCCTTCCTTAAGCTCTTTTAATATGTTGCTCTTTTTGTCTTCACCCGTTCTCAGCGCATGGTCTTTTGTAACGGACGCAGTGTTTTTATTTCCCCAGGCTGTCTTTATCTCCGCCCTGTAAGGCTCGCCGTTTCCTCCAAACAGATTTGCGGACATATTGATGAACAGCTTCAGATAATCAAGGGACATAAGGAGCTGCTCCTCCTCACCGCTTCCCTCTTTTATCACGGGAGCGTGATCCGTGCTTACCATTCCCGAAGCGTTTGTATAACCGTTTTCTCCTACCACGGTCACGGTGGTATCCGCTTCCGTTGTATATTTTACGGAATTCTCGCTTATCTCATAAAAGAACCTGTCCGTGTACAGAGACTTTATATCGGTATACGGCATATAAAGATGTCCGTTTACAACCCTTATCCTTCCTTCGGTAGGCTCCCCGTTTACAACAACCACAGCCGTATCGTTATCCGAAGCGCCGAAATAAGCAAAAAGATCCTCTTCCTTGGTAGAATAGGAAAAGCTGTCAAAAAGCCCGGTTTTGAGCCCCCAGAAAACAACAGCCGCAATTAGGGCGATCGCAATGAAAGGCGGTAGTATCTTTGAAAGAATATGCCCCCTCTTTTTCCTGCGTCCGGCCTTTTTACGCCGCCTGGCGCCCCTGCTTCCCGAATTGCGCGATCTGCGGGAGGACCCTTCCCTGTCCGAAATGTCTATATCGTCGAAATCATAATCCAGATCTGAATTAGCCAAAACATCACCTCAAAATATACAGGAATTATTTTATTTCATAAAAAACCATGATACATTATATTACTACCCCGTTTAAATATCAACATTACTCTTGGATCCTCCTTTTCCGAGGACATAAAAACAGGCCTTATCGCATCCATAGAAGGGTCCATTCTTCGGTATGTTCATACGATAAGGCCTTATTTCCTGTTTTATCTGTCTGTCTGAAAATGATGTGGCTTAACCCCTTATTTTAATTAACCTTAACCCTGTCGAATCTTACCTCCACGACACGTCCCTCATCATCCTCCATAAAATCCGTCATGTACCTTATATCCTCCAAAAGCGCTTTGATCTTGTTCATATTCTTTTTGGGACTTATATAACGTCCGCCGTTAGAGACCAAAGCTCCTTTTTTTATATATGACAACAGGCACTCATATATTAATTTCTCCATATAAAAAATCTCCTTCTCTTCCTTTGCGGAGTCCCGAGAAGTTTTTAGTGCGGCTATTGCAAATAATGCTGTGAAGAAGCGTACTGGCATATATTTACTTAAAACCTGCGCAGCACCATTTTAGAACTGCAGTGATACATTCTGATAATAGCTTTATCAATTATTTTGCAATTATTTTGCAATGATGGATCCACAATGATAAATCCGGCCTTTATAAATCCTCGATAACCGCAAAAACAAAAACCTATGGACCATGACAGAACAGATAAAACATAGAGACTTCAACACCGCAGCTTATACATAAAAATAAAACCGCATGAATTCCTTTCGTAAGAACTAACGATAAGACAAACGGATAAACCGCTCACAGATTCCCGTATATACGGAATATATGTCTGAGATTTGAAAATCAAAGTTCTAAATTAGGAAATATAACCAAACAATATAGAAAACAACCCTCCTCCTGCCACAGATTGTGCAGAAGTCTCGTGGAATCAGTATATTACAGGGATTGTTTTTTATCAAGTACATTTTTCAAAAAATACTATGATTTTCTAAAAATTTAATAATATTCTTCCCCGTAAATATTGACTGGAAAAGCATTTAAGGTTATTATTATTCCGTCTAAGCGGACACAGTGTTTTTTGTGTGTTCGGATTTCCTGCAAAAGCCGTTAAATTGCGGCTTTTGTCCGGACTATATCCTGGCTTTGCAGAAAGGGGTGATATCGATATGAAGCTTGAAAAAGTGAATGACCATCAGATACGATGCACGCTTACCAAGGCTGATCTTGCAGACAGGGAGCTCAAGCTGAGTGAACTCGCTTACGGCACCGAGAAGGCCAAGAACCTCTTCCGCGACATGATGCAGCAGGCCGCTTACGAATTCGGCTTCGAAGCAGAGGACATTCCCCTTATGATAGAGGCGATCCCTCTTTCGTCCGAGAGCATAGTCCTGATAATCACGAAGGTAGAGGATCCCGAAGAGCTTGATACCAGGTTTTCAAACTTCGCTCCTTCTGTCAGGGGAGGAGGCATTGACAGCCAGCTTGACAGCATAATCCATTCGATAACCGAGAACCCGGAGGCAGTGCTCGACCTCTTCAAACAGCTTAAGCAGAAGACTGCCGAGCTTAAAAACACTATAAATTCCAATATTCAGGAGATCAAGAAGAGTCCTGCGGTAGCCGAGGCTTCCGAGGATGTTCCGCTTACAAAAGCATTCTCCTTTGAGAATCTTGATATAATAAGCAGGCTTGCCGAAGTTATTACTCCTTTATACGATGGCCCTAATTCCCTGTATAAGGATCGTAAAACAGGACGGTATATATTGATAATCAAAAAGGCTTCATATTCCGCACCGGATTTCAACAAGATCTGCAATATGATCTCGGAATACGGACGGTTTGAAAGGCTGACCCCTGCTACCGAAGCATTCCTTGAGGAAGACGGGGATCTGCTTATAAGGGATGATGCGCTTAGCAAACTGAGGATCGACTGACCGGTTCTTAACTTTATAAAAGACAGGATCCTAAAGAGGCGGTCATTGATATCGTTTCATTTATATAAAAAAACAGAGCGGAAAACCGCTCTGTTTTTTTACTGCTTCGCAAGCCCGTTGATCGCCCCCATAAGGTCATCAACGTCAAGTCCGTGCACCATTGCCGCCTCCTCAAGGCTCTCTCCGAGGGATGCAGGACATCCGAAGCAATGCATTCCCGCTTCCATTAAAAGCGGAGCGACCTCCGGGGAAGTTCTCAAAAGCTCTCCTATTGTTGTATCTTTAGTGATCTCAGCCATTTCAATTCTCCTCTCTGAAACAAATTACTGCGCCGATTTGCGAAGCAAATCGTGCGCTTAGGCACGAACTTCAGTTCGTGCCGATCCGGTCTGTTTTACAGACCGGGTCATTTCTTTATAAAAGCGGCGGCAGAATCTTTCAGCCTTAATTCGCTTCCGCCAAACAATATACCAGATAAACCGGCCGGAGACAATCTCAATAGTCGATTTTTTACTGAAAAATTCCGTCCGGCAGAATTTCAGCCCATATATCCTTACTGCACCGATCTGCAGGGCAAACTGTGTGCCCAGGCATAAACTTCGGTTTATGCCGATCCCATTCGGCATCTGCTTTAGGGAAACGCTGATTAAAGCGTTTCCCGCGCGAAAATCAATTCGACATTTGTTTACAAATGTCGAATAAGCCCGCGGGCACGAAGTGCCCTTCCTTGGCGGTCCTATTCGATGTTTGCTTCACAAACATCGAATTTGTTTCTGGCGTTAAGCGTGTGCCACCGGCACACAACGCCCTGCCGGAGGCATCTAAGGAAAAACTGAATTAATCAGTTTTTCCTTAGCAGATATCGAATAAGTCCACGCTGTTTACAGACCGGATCATTTCCGGATTATATTTTATATTACCGCCTGATTCTACCATGATTTTTATCATGATTTTGAACCATGATGCGGAATAGAAAAACTTTGTAAAAAATGCATAAAAATTCAGTAAATATGCGCCTTTTGTTCACAAAAAAATACAGCCGGGATTCTTGACGTGTATACACGACTTATTTATAATTGTATACAAGGATAGCGCAGCTGTCTTTTAGATTCTGTTCGATATAATTTATACCATATCAACTTTTTTTCTTACAACAATTTTTACAGGAGGCGTTACACATTATGAGATCAGAATGGGAAGGTTTCGTAACAGGAAAATGGGACAGAGAGATCAATGTCCGCGACTTCATCCAGAGGAACTATACTCCTTATGACGGAGATGATTCATTCCTTGCGGGACCCACACAAAACACAAAGGATTTATGGAACCAGGTAATGGAGCTTCAGAAGCAGGAAAGAGCTGCCGGCGGAGTCCTTGATATGGACACAAAGGTTGTTTCCACCATCACTTCTCACGGCCCCGGTTATCTTGACAAGAGCAAAGAGACCATCGTAGGCTTCCAGACAGACAAGCCCTTCAAGCGTTCGCTTCAGCCTTACGGCGGTATCCGTATGGCAGAGAAGGCCTGCTCGGACAACGGATATGAAGTTGATCCTGAGATCAGCGAATTCTTCTCAACCCACAGAAAGACACATAACGCAGGCTGCTTTGACGCATACAACCAGGAAATGAGAGCCTGCCGTTCATCACACATCATCACCGGTCTTCCGGATGCATACGGCCGCGGACGTATCATCGGCGACTACAGAAGAGTAGCCCTTTACGGTATTGACAGGCTTATCGAAGACAAGCAGGCCCAGAAGGATTCCACAGGCCGTGTTATGACCGACGATGTTATCCGCCTTCGCGAAGAGCTTTCAGAGCAGATGGTTGCCCTTAAGATGATGAAGGAAATGGCCGCTTCTTATGGCTGCGATATCTCAAAGCCCGCCAAGAACGTTCAGGAAGCTATCCAGTGGACATATTTCGGATATCTCTGCGCGGTTAAGGAGCAGAACGGTGCCGCAATGTCCTTAGGACGTACCTCCACCTTCATCGACTGCTATGCTGAGAGAGACCTTAAGAACGGTACCTTCACAGAGGAGCAGATCCAGGAGTTCGTTGACCACTTCATCATGAAGCTTCGCTGCATCAAGTTCGCACGTACTCCCGAGTACAACCAGATATTCGCAGGCGATCCGGTATGGGTTACCGAATCTATCGCAGGTATCGGCGTAGACGGACGTCATATGGCTACAAAGATGAGCTTCCGTTATCTGCATACCTTAAGGAACTTAGGACCTTCTCCCGAGCCCAACCTTACGGTTCTCTGGTCCACAAGGCTTCCTCAGAACTTCAAGAAGTTCTGCGCGAAGATCTCCATCACGACTTCATCGATCCAGTACGAGAACGACGATCTTATGAGAGTTACCCATGGCGATGATTACGGTATCGCATGCTGCGTATCCTCTATGGTCATCGGTAAGGAAATGCAGTTCTTCGGAGCAAGAGCAAACCTTGCGAAGTGCCTCCTTTACGCTTTAAACGGCGGTGTTGATGAGGTTACCAAGAAGCAGGTAGGTCCCAAGTATCGTCCGGTAGAAGGCGATGTTCTCGACTATGATGATGTAGTAGCCAAGTTCATGGATATGATGGAGTGGCAGGCAGATGTTTATGTAAACACTCTTAACATCATTCACTACATGCATGACAAGTACTGTTATGAGAGAGCTGAGATGGCTCTTCATGACAGAGACGTAAAGAGATATTTCGCAACCGGTATCGCAGGTCTTTCGATCGTTGCCGATTCGCTTTCAGCCATCAAGTACGCAAAGGTTGAGGTCATCAGGGACGAGGACGGCATTATCACCGACTTCAAGACAACCGGTGAATTTCCTAAATACGGAAATGATGATGACCGCGTAGACGACATCGCTCAGGAAGTAGTACACAGGTTCATGACCGCTATCAGAAGACATCACACCTACAGGCAGGGTGTTCCTACAACCTCCATCCTTACGATCACCTCGAACGTAACCTATGGAAAGGCTACCGGAAATACTCCTGACGGACGTAGAAAAGGACAGCCTTTCGCACCCGGAGCAAATCCGATGCACGGCCGTGACACCCATGGAGCGGTTGCTTCCCTGTCTTCAGTTTCGAAGCTTCCTTTCAAGGATGCACAGGATGGTATCTCCAATACCTTCACCATCATCCCCGGGGCTCTCGGCAAGGAAGATAAGGTATTCGCAGGCGATATCGAGCTGGATCTTAAATAAATCATAAATATATGCGCAAACAGGTCAGAACGGCTTATACGGCCGCGTTAAAGCGAACCGGTAAATGCCGTCCGGCCGAAACGCGCAGGCATGATACGTATCAATATCAGTAAATATTCAGAAAGGCCGGTGAAAGTGATGGAAGACAAGACCAATATGGTTGACGACCTTGTAGCTTTTTTGGACAATTCGGTTACTAACGGCGTAGGGCACCTCAATGTGGATACGGATGAGAATCTCTCTGAAAACAGGACCGTAGATACCATGGGATGCACTGACTGTTCCAGGACACCCCTGGCATGCAGCGTACCCACGCTTCACCAGGGTCTGGATGATTATCGTTAATCTACCAAAACAAATATAATCTATTCAAGGAGGAAACAGATATGGCAGCAGAAGCAAGCAGCGCACAGGTTGACAACCTCGTGTCATTATTAGACGGATATGCAACAAAGGGCGGACATCACCTTAATGTCAACGTTCTCAACAGAGAAACTCTTCTTGACGCACAGAAGCATCCTGAGAACTATCCTCAGCTTACGATCCGTGTTTCGGGCTATGCGGTAAACTTCATAAAGCTTACTCCCGAACAGCAGGCTGATGTAATCTCAAGGACCTTCCACGAGTCTATGTAAGCAGCTTTCAGTAAAAACCGGAGTCGTTGCGGCTCCGGTTTTTTTATGCTATATTTATTAATGTTATGTTTATTAATGACGGTGCGCAGGAATCATTAATGCAGAAAATATGCTAAGACAGGATTAGGAGGTGTTTCCACATGACCCAAGGCAGAATACACTCACTCGAAAGCTTCGGAACCGTCGACGGGCCGGGCACCCGCTACGTGGTATTCGTACAGGGCTGCCCGATGCGCTGCATGTACTGCCATAACCCCGACACCTGGGCGATGAACGGCGGCACGATGATGGATCCCGAATACATCTTTGAACAGTACAAAAACAACGAGCCTTTCTATAAAACCGGAGGAGTCACTGTCACGGGAGGGGAACCCCTCATGCAGGTCGACTTCCTTATAGACCTGTTCACGATCTTTAAGGAAAACAATGTGCATACCTGTATAGACACTTCCGGCATAGCCTTCAACCCCGAAGACGAAGAGCTTATGAAAAAGCTCGACCGCCTTATGGAGCTTACCGATCTTGTAATGCTTGACATAAAGCACATAGATCCCGAAAAGCACTTAGAGCTCACCGGACAGCCCAACGAGAACATCCTTAAATTCGCCGAATATCTCGATAAAAAACACGTTGATCTGTGGATCAGGCATGTCGTAGTTCCCGGACTGACCGATGACGACACCTACCTGTATAAGCTCGGGGAATTCATTGGCGGGCTCTCGGACCTTAAGGCCTTAGACGTGCTGCCCTATCACACCATGGGCAAGGTTAAATATGAAAAGCTCGGCTATAAATACCGCCTGGAAGATACTCCTGCAATGACCCAGGACAAAGCCATCGAAAAGAAGAAGGTGATACTCGAGGGCATCAAAGCTCGTCGGGCGGAGCTTGGGATAAGCTGAAGGCAAAACAGTCGTTTCACAAAAATTTTACAGTTAGCAAAAGCTAACAAACTTGCATATTTACAGGGTTTTCGATACAATATGATTTGGTCGGAGGATGAGTTTGGATCCGGCCGTCTATACAATCGAAGATCAGAGAATATATAAAGGAGGAAGTTGAAATGGCATATACAATAGGTGATTCCTGCATCAGCTGCGGTTCCTGCGCGAACCAGTGTCCCGTAGGCGCTATCAAAGAAGGCGACGGCAAATTCGAGATCGACCCCGATACCTGCATCAGCTGTGGTTCCTGCGCCGGCGCATGCCCCGTAGGCGCTATCGAGTCTGACTGAGGATCCGGAAACAATCGGCTTAATAAAAAGACTTCCGTAACGGAAGTCTTTTTTTATGTCTGCCTTATCCGCCGTCTGTTTTATACAGTTCAGCCGTACCCAATCTACATAAGCAGCTTAAGCATATCCTCCCTGTTAAAGGAAGCAGAGCTTATCTCGCCGCCGGAAAGAACATCCTCCACAAGCTTTTCCTTTCCCTCTTTTATCTTCTGTATCCGCTCCTCTACAGTGTCCTCGGCGATCAGCTCATACACGGTAACCCGTTCAGTCTGCCCGATGCGATGTGTTCTGTCGGTAGCCTGGTTCTGCGCAGCCTTATTCCACCAGGGGTCATAATGGATCACAATGTCAGCCGCCGTAAGATTAAGTCCCGTACCGCCTGCCTTCAGAGAGATCAGAAAAACAGGTACGTCATCATTGGCAAAGGAGTCCACCATATCCATACGCCTCTCCTTTGAAACGCTTCCGTCGATCCTGTGGAACAAAAGTCCCTCCGCCTTAAGTCTCTCTTCGATAATGTCTAACATCGAAGTAAACTGCGAAAACAATAAAAGCTTGTGCCCGCCGGAAACCGCCTGGTCAATTAACTGTAGGCAGGCTTCGAGCTTTGCGCTCTCCCCCTTAAAATCCTCATAGATCAAAGAGGGATCGCAGCATATCTGCCGAAGTCCCGTAAGCTTTGCAAGGAACTGAAGCTTCCCGCTCCTGAAGCCGCCCTCGTCCACGCCTTCCAGCATAAGCCTGATCTCTTCGACCGAAGCATCATATAGCTTTTTCTGCTGCCCCTGAAGCCTTACGGTAATGACCTCCTCAAGCTTGTCCGGAAGCTCCTTTAAGATCTCCTTCTTAAGACGCCTCAGGATAAACGGATGTACCATCCTTCTGAGCCGCTCAAGCACGGCTTCATCCTTTTTTACGGCGATCGGAGTCTCAAATTCGTTTTGGAATTTTCCATAGGAAAACAGTATCCCCGGCATAAGGTAGTCCATGATGCTCCAAAGTTCACTAAGGTAATTCTCAATAGGCGTTCCTGTAAGGGCCATCCTGAAGGAACTGTCTATCATCCTTACGGACTGCGCCGCCCGGGTTTTCTGGTTCTTTACAAACTGTGCCTCGTCGATTATCTCGTTGGCAAAATGGAGTTTCTCATAAAGCTTTACATCCCTCTTCAAAAGATCATAGGAAGTGATCCACACGTCGACCGAAAGGCTCTCTCCTATAAGAGCTCTCCTGGCCTCGGCCGTCCCCGCGATGACCACGGAAGAAAGCCCGGGAGTATATTTTGCTATCTCCTTCTGCCAGTTATAGACAAGAGAAGCGGGACAGACAACAAGTGTACGCAGTTCATCACCCTTTTTCCCCTCAAGCTTCTCCGAAAGTACAAAGGAAAGCACCTGGAGGGTCTTTCCGAGGCCCATGTCATCCGCCAGTATGCCACCGAAACCGCACTGCTTAAGCATCTTTATCCAGTAAAAACCTTCGGCCTGGTAAGGCCTCATTATCTGTTCAAGCCCCGGCGGAAGTTTTGAATCCTTCGCCCTTTCAGGATCCATATTAAGGAGAAGTTCCCTGTATTCTTCGGTTGCATCAAATTCCGAGTCTTCCCTTCCCTCAAGTGTCTCCTTCAGATACATGGCTCTGAAGGCGGGAATCTTAATTTCCTGAGCATCTTTCTTCCCGTAATCGTCAAAAAGCTCAGATGCCGTCTTCCAGCTGCCCTGTGCATCGCTTTCCAGAGAAAGGAACTCCCCGCTTTTTAAGCGGTAATACTTCTTTTTCTTTTTATAGGAACCAAGAATATCCGCCATTTCAAACTGTGACAGACCTGTCCCGTGAAGTGACATCCTGATCTGCCCGCCTTCAACGGCCACCCCCACCTTCAGCGTGGGAAGGCTGCGGATCCTGTTCCTTTTTAAGGTGTCCGTTGCCATTACCCTTCCAAGCCGCTCAAGAGCGGGAAGAGCGTCGCGCATGAAATCAAAAAGCTCCTCTTCATTAAGCTCTGAATAAAGTGTCCCGGTATTTCTGTCAAAGGCCTGAAAAAGATGAGGCAGATAAGAAGCAACAGCAGTCTCCGCTTCTGCGTTCCTTCTTCCCTGGCCGGTCTCAGGATCAAACAGCAGGCACTTAAAATCCTGCTTTTTATATACAGCATAGGGCATACATGAAAGCACCCGGTCATCCGGGTAATCAAGGTTAAAGACAAACTCCGGGGTCTCCCGTTCATAATCCTCAAAATCCATGCCCCTGGTTATCACTGTACCGTATTCCTGAAATACCGGAAGGAGATTACGGCACACGGATCCGATCTCCGAATCCCTTATATACATTTCATCATTCCAGCCAAGCAATGATAAAAGCGCCTGGGATTTTTCGGTACTCTCCGCTTTTACCCTGAAAATATCCTCCCCGTCATACATATACAGAACAACGCCGTTAGCGAAAAAAAGCTCCGTCTTTTCGATCTTCAGGCTCGCCCCATAGGCTTTCTTTTTCAAAGTGGCGCAAAGCCCTTTCTTTAAAAGATTTACCCTCTTATCTCCGATATTCCTGACAAACAGAACAAGCCCGTCGGCAAGTTCCATAAAACTGTCTATCTCAGCTCCCGCCAGGATCATATACCTTTCGGGACTGGCACCATCAGCGGCAAACAGCTGGCCTCTGATAAGCTCCTTTGCGAAAGCCGAGTACAGGCCGGCCATGAAGTCAAGGATATCTCCGCTCTTAGCCTCGCAGTACCTTCTCCCAAGCTGCAATTCACTCTTTCCGAGCGTATAAACGCCTTCATTCTGATAACATTCTATAAATTCCCTGACGTTCTGGACCACATAACGTTTCCTTCCCGTCCCGGCCTTTACTCCGATATAAATCCTGCCCTGCCCTTTTCCAAGGCTTAGGTCTATCCCGACCGGTTCGATCTTCTCCTCATTTTCCGTCCAGACGGGAAGTGATGAGCTCTCGCTTCCTTTAAGAAGTGACAGGAGCCTGCCGTCAGTTCGCTTGAGCACACCCGGAAGAAAAGGATCCTCCACATTCGTCATATTCTTAAGCAGAGTCTCAATACGTGTTCCCTGAAAGACCTCCTCGCCCTTTTCCTCCACCATATACGCGGTCAGAAGGGCGGCTACGTGCGGACAGCCGTATGTGCTCTCATAAAACATGCTGCAGGCGCATTCTGATTCACAGACAAGGAACGGACGCTTCTTAAGCCTTAAGCTGCACTTCAGAACGGTAGATCTGGTCCTGACTCCCTGCTCCCGCCATTCACCGGATAAGAGAATTGTATCTTCATACGGAACATAATCAAATACCTCCGTATGATCCACCCCTGCCCTGTCCGGCCCGGCAGAAAGCGCGCTCACCTTTACAGACCCGGATTTCCTGCCCGCCATGGTCCAATCGGACTTTCTTCCCGGCCTGTGCCTGTCATCCACGGACTTCTTTTGTTTACTTTCAGATCCATTGCATGAATAATTGTCTATATCCCCTGAAAAAAAGAGCTCTGCGCCTTTTACAAGCTCTTCCTCCGAAAAGATCCGAAAATAATCCCTAAGTTCCATTCTTATAAACCCTCTGTAAAATATTTACTCATCATAGATGAATTTAATAAACATGTTTACAATAAATAACTGATGCGTTACGGCGTACCTGCGGTGCTTACCCAGTCATTTGAACCCTTCTACTTCGGCGGTCTTTTTGCAGTCTTCTTAGCCACTGCTTTCCGTGCCGTCGTTTTAGCAGCCCTCCTCACCGCCACAGCGGCTGCTTTCTTTTCTTTTTCTTCCTTTATCTTATCTGCATGCATAAGGAGCTCTTCGGGACAGTTTTTTCTGGAAAAACCGTTTAATGTCATAAGCGGGATGCTTTCACTCTCTTTTTCCAGTATTCTCCTTACGCTGTTTAATACAGGTTCCTTCCGGTCGCTCCAGGAAAGCCGCCTCATTTCATCCCCGGCAGTTTTTAAGGCGGCATCCACATCTCCCTTTTTATGCAGCTCGGCCACTATTTTTTCACAGCCGGACAAAGACCTGTCATTACCATTATTATCATAATCAAAGCCGTAATAACCATAGCTCCAATAGCTGAATTCCGATATGAACTGTTTAAGCCTGTCCTCAGAGGCTTCCGAAAAACGGATGCCCTTATTCATAAGCAATCTGATCTCATCTGCGGAAGGTTCATAAAAAACCGGATCATCCTTTAAACGCTCCCTGCAGACCTCCTCAGCTTCTCTTATACCCAGCTCTTTTTTATAATAAGCGTCTCCGCCTTCGAGAAAATCATAGTCACGGTTATGATAATAATGCACCGTATTATAAAAGTATTCATCAGAAATATCATCCGGGATCTTTTCGGGGGAAATCTTTTCAAGGATCGATAAAAACCACTCCTTCTCAAATACGCCGTAAAGCCTCCCTGCCACAAGCATGGCTCCCTTCATATATTTCTTTCTGATAAAATCGGTTTCCTTCTCTGTTCCGTAAAACGATTCATAATATTCAAGGGCCTCAGATGCCGCCCTGTACCCGAGCTTAGGTACAAAAATGATAAGGCCGCTGCGGTTAAGCACCGGAAGCTCGCTTTCCCATACATCCCCGGAGCTTTCCGGATCCTCACTGAGGGCAAACCGCTTAAAAGCGAAGAATTCCTCTACCTCCATATCCTCAAAAAGTTCTGTGATCCTTTCAGAATCAAACCTTTTGCAAAGAGCACTGACTAACCCCTGTTTCCTTGTCTGTGTTCCATAGTATACGTTATTCACATCAGCTATATATTTAAGATCAGCTACTTTACACTTATCAAAAAGCAGCTCCATCGGCATTCCGAGCTTCATATTGAGCTCCTGCTCCTCGGTTCCGGGCGCAAAAAACTTCCTTATGGCATTGTCGGTCTTTCTTACGGAATAGCCAAGCTCCTTTCCCGAATAGACCCTGCCGTCTGCCGTTTCACAGTAATCTCCCTGATCAAGCATCCGCTGGATAATATTGAACTCCGAAATATCAAAGGAATCCGCCGGCATGTTCCTCCCGACTGCCGAAATCACAAAGGGAAGCTCTTCCTCATTCTCTTTTTTGTTCCCTGATATAACGTCTTCCACAAAAATATACATGCTTATCGATCCTCCGGCCTTCTTAGCCTGTAAGCCCGGATCCCTGTATACGACCGTATATTCATCTTCTTTCCCGAACACCTCTGAAACAGGCCTGTCTGTCTCTTTAATCTGAGTATCTCCGGAAAAAAGGAGACCGGAGGTCACCTCCCTGCCAAATACAATACAGCAAAACGCCATAAGATCCCTGACCGGATAACCTGCCGGAAACCGCACTACCCTCATAATAAACGGATTTGACCTGCATATACTGATATTGAGAATAAGATCCATCTCCTTAACCTGACCCTTCAGTCTTACTTCTTAATTGTATACAAAATCATTATTCAGGCACAGTAAACAAAAATCAGGTTTATCCTGTCGTTTACCATAAATAAAAAACCCACGGTCTATGGCCTGAAAACATCATAAATCATGGGCTGTAACCATATGCGACTATAAGACCTCTTTATTAACTACCACTATCGAATCCATATCATAAAACCCCGTGGTGTTCTTGTCGGAGATCACGGTAAGGTTGAAAACGTCGTAAAGCCTGTGATACACTGTAAAATTCCCGTCCCTGTAGCCGACGCAGCCTAAGGATACAAGATATTCCCCGCCCTGAAGGCTCATCTTCTGGGTGAAGGTAGCGGTCATGACATCCCCTGCCTTCGGGGTTCCGGTGGTCAGCTTCTCAAACATCGTATTGGTCCCGGTTATCTCCGTGCCCTGCATGTTTTTAAAGGAAACCGCAAATATCGGATCCTGGATCGTGTCAAAAAAGCGGATCTTAAGCTTGACCGTGAATTCCTCGCCCTTGATGATGGTGTTTGTTATCTCCCCGGCATTATCGTAAGCACAGTAATCCTCAAATTCGGCAAGACCGCTTCCGTACTCGTCCTTATTGGGGTTAAGCTCCATGCGGTCCTTCCATTTATCGCCCTTCCCGGAGGAGAGACGCTCGCTCTTATGAGTATCCATCTGCTTGTCAAGCTGCCCCACGAGAACCTTTTTATACATGTCTATGATCTCTTTTGGCTCACCCTCGCCTACCTTGTTCCCCTTTTCAAGAAGGACAACGCGGTCGCAGTACTTGCTGATGCTTGAGAGATCGTGGCTTACAAAGAGAATGGTCTTTCCCTGCTTTTTAAAATCCTCAAATTTCCGGTAGCATTTATTCTGGAAGAAAACGTCACCGACGGAAAGAGCTTCGTCAACTATAAGTATCTCGGGATCTATATTGATCGCCACGGCAAAAGCAAGCCTTACAAACATACCGCTCGAATAGGTCTTGACCTTCTGATATATGAAATCTCCAATATCCGCAAACTCCAGTATGTCATCGAGCTTCTCGTCGATCTCCTCCTGCGAGAAGCCGATCATGGTTCCGTTCAGGTAGATGTTTTCTATGCCGGTATATTCCATATTAAAGCCGGCACCCAGCTCCAGAAGCGCGGAGATTCTTCCGTTTATTATCACGTCTCCTCTTGTAGGATTAAGAACACCTGTTATTATTTTAAGAATGGTCGACTTTCCGGAACCGTTCGTTCCGATAATGCCTACTGTCTCGCCGGTATAAACATTCATGCTGACATCGTTTAAGGCATAGTGCTCCTTATAATTAATGTTCTTACTCAGATGGAGAGCCTCTTTAATACGGTCGCGGTTCCTGTCATAGAGCTTGTATATCTTTGTCAGATTTTTTATCTCGATCGCGATCTCGCGGTCCTGTGTTTCGGCCTGTTCCGAATTTTTCATTTTACCGGTTTCTTTTTTATCCATTCCTTCGTATAGCTTCGTAGTTCCTTTTTTATTTCATAATTCTTCGTATATTTTCTGTCTGATATTGTTTCCCTGCCAGACAGGCCTCATCATGTTTAATGGGAAGCGGTTTTTATTCCTTTTTTATGTATAGCTCACAGCACATCCGCAAAATGTACCTTAAGACGTCTGAAGATAATGGCTCCAAAGATAAACACGACAACCGTCAGCACCCAGAAATATAAAGTCAGCATGGGGCTTTCGAAAAACCACTTCTTGTCTATGAGAGAATCCCTGTAGCCCTTCACGATATAAAACATGGGATTCAGTTTGAAGATCCAGTGCCATTTCGGATTAAGCGTATCAATATTCCAAAGGATGGGAGTTGCCCAGATTCCGACCTGGAGGATGATGTTGATTATCTGCCCGAGATCCCTGAAAAATACCATTATCGAGCAGGTTATGTAGCTCGTTCCCAGGATAAAGACAAACATACAGAAGGAGTAGTAGACTATCTGCAGTGTATACACGTCGGGAAAAAGCCCGTAGCAGGAATAGAGTATAAGCACAAAGGCCACGAAAAAGACATGGACAAAAAGAGCAGATACTATCTTTATTATGGGCAGGATGCTGATCTTGAAGACTACCTTTTTTACAAGGAAATTATATTCTATGAGAGAGCCGGCGCCGCTTCCTAAAGCTTCCGAAAAGAAAAACCATGGGACGATGCCTGCGATAAGCCAGAGGATATAAGGGATCTCGATCCCGCCCCTCACTGCAGCCGCTCTCTGCGGAAGGGCTACGGCAAAAACAAACCAGTAAAGCACAATGGTGATCACAGGCTGGACGAAAGCCCAGAAAATGCCAAGATAGGAGCCTGCGAACCTGGTCTTGAAATCATTCTTTGCAAGCTTCCATATCAATGTCCTGTTGTTCCAAAGTTCTACAGGAAGCGATATTATTTTGTCAATAGCGTTCTTAATGGAACTGTTACCTGAAGGGTTGCTCATGCCGGACTGATAAATGATAGTATCCTTTATTTAATGGCGGAAGTACAGCCCTGTCCGGCCTGTATTTCCGCAATAAATCCCGTTTTCTTTTACCTGTGGATATCCCTGATCCCCGGCCATTTCGTATCCTTGTCGGAGAAATTAAGCTCGCATCCGCCAAGGGATTCAAAAGGCCATTCTATTCCGATATCGGGATCGTTATAGATTATCCCTCCTTCATCATTTGGATGGTAAAAATCAGTGCACTTATAAACAAACTCCGCATAGTCGGAGAGCACTAAGAATCCGTGGGCGAAATTCTTGGGGATAAAAAACTGCTCTTTATTCTCCTCCGAAAGCCGTACCCCGAACCATTTTCCGTAGGTCTTTGAGCCCTGTCTCATATCGACCGCAACGTCAAACACCTCCCCCCGGATGCATCTCACCAGCTTATCCTGAGGATAGTTTATCTGGAAATGAAGGCCCCTTAACACGCCTTTCTTTGAGGCGGACTGATTGTCCTGAACAAACTCAAGATCTATCCCGGCCTCCTTAAAGTCATTATAATTGTAGGTTTCCATGAAATAACCTCTGTTATCTCCGAAAACCGTGGGCGTTATTATCTTAAGCCCCTCAATCCCGCATTCCTCAACAAGGATCTTTCCCATCTTCGGCTTCCTCTCTTTTTATGGTTTTACTATTTTAATATCCCAGATAACTCTGGTTCATATCAACATTTCCGCTTATTCCGCTTACAGAGCCCTTTGAAGTATACTGCCAGAGGTCGTAGCGTCCTGCGTAGGTGGGACCGGCGGAATTATACTGCGCAAGCCAGATCTTGTAGCCTGAAAGTGCGGAAGCGTTTATCTTCTCCGTAAACCAGTTCTTATTTGCGTAAACCCCCGCAGAATAACCTGCCGACCTTATGGTCTTGCAGAATGCGGCAATATTAGCTGTTCTCTCGCCTGAGGACAGGGCATTATATCCCGGCCTCGAGCTTGACTCAACGTCTATGAATATAGGATAGTTGACCCCGTATCCGCCCGCAAGGGCAACACACATGGATGCTTCCTCTATCGCCTCGGTTTCGTTTAAGGCGGTTGAGAAGAAATAGATCCCGACCTTCAGTCCTGCGGCTTTTGCACCTTTTATATGTGAGACATAATAAGGATCCTGGATAAGCACTCCGGTACTTGCTCCTCTGTATCCGCATCTTATAATAACGAAATCGATGCCTGATGCCTTTACGGAAGACCAGTTGATGCTTGGCTGGTATTTTGAAACATCTATGCCAAGCGTTCCGGATCCCTGCGCAAGCGCACCGTTGTCGCTGAACTTATAGGTAATACCCTGGATTATCTGCTCTCCGGTTACAAAGGTATGGTCGCTCCTGTAATAATAGGTGACGCCGTCTATATTCTGCCAGCCTGTATACAGGAAATCCTCGAGCTTTTTATAGAATTTCCTTGAGCTGTCCTTCACATAGTCGGAATACTTTGCAAGCCTGTAAGTTCCGTTCTCCTCAAGATAAAGAGGATTCTTATCCGCATCATAAAGCTGGGCGGTATCGGCATATTTTCCCGTGACCGTAAACGTGATCTCTGCACTCTTTCCATTGCTTGCGTTTGCCTTGATCTTTGCCGTTCCTGCTTTGACAGCAGTGATCTTTGCCGTAAGCGTATCCCCGGATGCGGAAACGGAAGCAACACCCGGATCTGAAGAGCTCCATGAGACCAGGGTCGCAGACGGGGCAACCGCAGCGGTTATCGTCGCGCTCTCCCCGACCTTTGCGGAGGCCGTTCCGCTTAGCGAAAGTGAGGCTTCGACCACCGGGGTCTTTATCTGCGTG
>JAIKXO010000079.1 GCA_024684065.1 Lachnospiraceae bacterium | reverse complement strand
TCTTAATATCGCATAGCTTACTGTTGAAATTATCATAACAACTGCCAAAGCTCCGGCAACAAACCTGACCCATTTTTTATGATACCATTTCACTTCGTTTTTCTTTTCGGTATTCTTTATTTCCTGCTCCATAATTATCCTATCAAAAAACTTTGGTCAAAAATATATTATATCATATTTTTTTTATCCTGAATATCCCGACTTCAGTGTCCCTGCTCATATCACCTATGAAGAGGTTTCTTTACCTCCCGGTCTCAAACCAATCGCTCTACCAGACCGAGTCACACCCCGATGTGAGCTTAAGATACATTGTTGCAATAGGAAATGAACTGGCCATCCATATTTAATCGATTTTCAAGCGGACTTATATGGTATAATAAGCTTATCAGTCGGAAGCAGCTTTGGACTTAAAGCTGCAAAAAAAATCCGGATGTTGAAGTAAAGGAGATCACATGAAGCTAATCAAAAAATACAATGAAACAAGCTTTATCCTTCGCATAATCGCAGGCCTTGCCATAGGCGTTATCCTTGGTCTGCTGATGCCGGGAAATACGCTGATCCCTATCTTGGGAAAGCTGTTTGTCGGAGCATTAAAATCTATGGCTCCGATCCTTGTCTTTGTTCTTATCATCGCTTCGCTGACTCAGGGCAATACAGGCTTCGACAGGAGGTTCTCACTTGTGATCATCCTATATCTTGCTTCCACGCTTATTGCCGGTATGGTCGCTGTGGCAGCATGTTTTTTGTTCCCGCTTAAGGTAACGCTGACAGACAACGCCGATGTGAGCTCAGCACCGTCAGGAGTCGGAGAAGTGCTAAAGAACCTGCTTCTTGGCATGGTGAGCAATCCTGTTGATGCACTTTCCGAAGCCAATTATATAAGTATTCTTTTCTGGGCGGTTCTTCTTGGGATCATTTTTAAAAGTCTGGCGAACGAGGCAACGAAAACGGTAATAAACGACCTGTCAGTGGCATTTTCAAAACTCGTTTCATGGGTAATAAACCTGGCACCCTTTGGTATCATGGGTCTTATATATGAGACCATATCCGTTAGTGGGATGTCCATTTTCATAGATTACGGAAAACTTCTCTTACTGCTTGTTGGAACTATGCTTTTCGTTTCGCTCGTGATAAACCCGGTTCTTGTATTCTTAATGATCAGGACTAACCCCTATCCCCTTGTTTTCCGCTGCTTAAAGGAAAGCGGCTTAATGGCATTATTCATGCGCTCATCGGCGGCGAACATCCCGGTAAATATCGCTTTATGTAAAAAGCTGGGGCTTGATAAAGACGTGTATTCGGTATCGATCCCCTTAGGATCCACCATCAACATGGACGGAGCGGCTGTAGTCATTACCATAATGACAATGACTGCCGCGAATACGGTGGGTATCAACGTCGATCTGGCATCGGCTATCATACTTTCCTTCCTGTCTACTCTGGCTGCATGCGGAACATCGGGAGTGGCCGGAGGATCGCTTCTGCTTATCCCCATGTCCTGCTCGCTTTTCGGGATACCGCAGGATGTGTCAATGCAGATGGTAGGAGTCGGATATATCATCAATGTCATACAGGATTCCTTTGAAACTGCGATGAATTCTTCGGGAGATGTGCTTTTCACCGCGGCAGCGGAATATAACCAATGGAGGAAAAAAGGGAAAAGCCTGCCTACCTTCCTTGGCGGTACAACAAAAGTCGGTGAGGAGGATACGGAATGAATGTTTTTGATATAATCGGCCCCATAATGATAGGACCCTCAAGTTCACATACTGCCGGTGCGGTAAGGATAGGAAGGGTAGTTAATAAGCTCTGTGACGGGCATGATCCTATAAAGTCCGAGATAACCCTTTCCGGCTCTTTTGCAAAGACAGGCAGGGGTCACGGCACTGACAAGGCGATCTTGGCCGGTATCATGGGTTTTCACAGTTATTCTCCCGAAGTAAAGGATGCCCTGAACATCGCAAAGAGTCGCGGGCTTGACTATGCCTTTACATACGAGGATATAAGGGGCGCTCATCCCAATACGGCAAGGATAAGCTTTGAAACCGCTGACGGAAAAAAAGGCGAGGTTCTTGCCTCCAGCATTGGCGGAGGAAATATAACTGTAAGCAGGGTCAACGGCATGAAGGTTGACTTTAACGGAAGCAACAATACCATCCTTGTTATGCATACGGATAAGCCGGGAGTAATCGCAAACGTTACCAACCTCATGCACTGGGAATATGAAGACCTGAACATTTCGAACTTCAGCCTGTCGAGACAGGAGAAGGGCGGGGAGGCGATCATGACAATAGAAACCGATAACCTTCCGCCGGAAACCCTTATTGAAGATATTAGAAAGATAGATCACGTGACAAACGCGATACTGATACGGAGGCTGTAATGAAATATGAATCTATACAGGAACTTGTAGATGCGGCAGTAAGCAGTAATGAAAAGATAAGCACGGTTGTGTTAAGGGATCAGGCTGCTGCTATGGATAAGACCGAGCTTGAACTCTGGGAAAAGATGGAGATAGATTTTGAAGTCATGAAACAATCCGTCGCAACCGGCGTAAAAAAGGACTTACGGTCCATGTCAGGACTGACAGGCGGAGAAGGTTTCCTTATGAATGAATATGCGAACAGCGGAAAGTCCCTTTGCGGTCCCTTTCTTGCCGGCGCCATGTCAAGGGCCTTATCCGTATCGGGCTGCAATGCCGCCATGGGCAGGATAGTTGCTTCTCCTACAGCCGGCTCCTGCGGTATAATCCCCGGCTGCCTTATTTCCATGTGCGTGGACCGGGGGGTATCCGAAAAGGATGCGATAATGTCGATGTTTACGGCCGGAGCGTTCGGAATTGTCATTGCGACAAGGGCAAGTATTGCCGGTGCAGAGGGCGGATGTCAGGCAGAGTGCGGAAGTGCTTCCGCAATGGCGGCTGCTGCATTGGTGGAGCTTATGGGAGGAACGCCCGGACAGTGTGCCGATGCATGCGCACTTGTCATAGCCAGCCAGCTTGGACTGGTCTGCGATCCTGTCGGCGGACTGGTAGAGATCCCCTGCATAAAAAGAAATGCCACCGGAGTCATGCTGGCCTTTTCCTGCGCAGATATGGTGCTTGCCGGGATCGGTTCCAAAATACCTGCAGATGAGTGCATAGATGCTATGAGAGCGGTCGGGGATGCAATGCCTGATTCCCTTAGGGAAACCGCAAGGGGAGGGCTTGCCGCGACTCCCACCGCCCGTAAACTTGTACCCTGATCATCTGTCACTGTTTGCTTTTAGAGTATCCGTCAGATCCGCTTTACCCCAAAAAGAAGAGACACAAAACCAGCTATAATCACTGTTTTTATGCCTCTTTTCGCTATCGGAGTGACAAGATTCGAACTGAAATCACCAAAACGCTGAAACTACTGTAGGAAAGGAGATCCGCAGGTCCTCGATCAGCGTTGAGGTAACCAAAAAGGTAACCATCTCATACTAATCACTACTGATACGAGTTAATCT
>JAIKXO010000068.1 GCA_024684065.1 Lachnospiraceae bacterium | reverse complement strand
TAATTCATCGGCTTTTTCGGCTAATTTCTTTAGACCCTCTTTGTTATCCCCGGTAATATATCCGCTTAACTGCTTCCCGTTTAAGGAGAATTTTGCGCCTATCTTTCCGAAGCCATCCGTCTCCATGGTCGCAGTGACGGTTCCGCTCTCCTCTGTACCCCTCACAAGCTTAAGATTGATAGAAGTCCACTGCCCGTCTATCTCTACGGGAACCTCAAAGCTTTCATCCCTTACATGGCCTGCTGCCACGCTTATCTGCTTATTAAGCAGCATAAGCTCCCTTACATCGACCGCATCCTTAAGCTCCAAAGCCCTTTCCGAAATAAGCTCTTCCGATGCTGTCTTAAGCTCCTCATAAGCGTTAACCGCCTCTTCCTTATCGTTAAAGTCCTCCTGAAGACGGTTTATTGCTGACTTCACCCTTTCAGACAAAGCATCTTCCTTTGAGGCAGCTTTCATGAGCGAATTAAAGGTCTTACCCCTCTGGTTCATAAGCACATCCTGAGCCAACAGGTTATAAGGGCTTACAGGCATGTCACTCTCCGAAAGCACCTCGATCACATTATCCTCCACCTGTCTTGCCGCAAGGAGCTCTGCCTGATCATCCTCATAATCGTCAATAAGCGATTCGACCGACCAGTCCGCAAACCTGTCTGTTACATTCTGATAAAGCTCTTCCAGTGTAGTTTCCGGAGCAACATGTTCAAACGCCAGTGTGTCGGGGCTCAGCTTATTTAGGAGTTCACTCCCCTGATTCAGGTAATAATCGGGATTTGTCGAAGCTTTTCTTATTCCTTCATCGATCTGTTCGGAAATAGATGTTCCTTTAAAGATAACCCTTTCAAGGCCTCCGAAATCATCATCGATCCCATAGTCCATGCCCTTTGCCCTGTTACTCCTGGAGGCTGAAAGGATATTTCGAAGCGTCAGGTTCCCTCCGGAATCCAACACATTTCCAAGAAGTTTTCCGTCGCTTTTTTCTATCTGCCTGAAAAGCCTGTACATTCCGATAAAGGCATCCTTCTCATCCTCGCTTATTTCTCCCTTTCTTTCAAGCTTTACGAGGAACTTCGAATATCTTTCCGTATCCTTTGAAGATGCGCTCTCACCAAGCCTCTCCCTTAACGAGAAGATATTTTCATCCAGAGGATTGTCCCCGTTTCTTATCATCTCAAGGGTTTTAGCGGGAGTCATTGCCTCTGTTACCTGCCTCAGAGCCTGATCGGCTTCCCGGACTCTTTCTATGGAAGCTTCATTTATCTCCATTTCAGCATAGCCTAAGATCCTTACGGCTCTCCTGTTGTTCTCATTAAGCTCAAATCCGTTATCCAGAAGGATATCGTCAACATTCTGAAAGGCCTTCCTTATGGAATCCCCCATATCGCTTCTCGGAGCCGTCATCAAAGCTTCATACGTACTCTCCATCCTCTGGTACTGAGCCTTTATCGGTTCCGAGGCTTCATAGACCCTTCTTGCGGTAAAGTCCTGCCCTTCGGTATCAAACCGTCCGATAGTCTCCGCAGGTATGGTCCTTAAAGCCTCAAAAACGGTCAGGCTTTCTTTGTAAAGCCCGATCCTTGTATTCAGGGCGTCCACTTTAACATCATCATTTTCAAAACCCTCTCCCTTATCTATAAGCAGAGGCTCGAAATAATCCTTCTCGGCTTTCTTAAGCTTGTCTACCAGCTCCGAAAGAGGCACCGTATCTATACTGATACCCTGCTTAAGAAGTTTGAGATTAGCTTCATACGTCATGGCAAGTCGGGTTTCCTCTAACTGCCTCTTTGCGGTTATAAATTCATCCGTCTGAAAAGAAGCGGCTTCTGTATTGATAACATCTGTTCTTAAATGATCTGAGATCTGCCCTGTGCTTTGACCGTTTTCCGGTACAGAACGAGCAGATCTGTTCCCGGCAGAAGCAGTGGCATTTTCGTATGTCGGATCTGCTCCCTGAGAGGCTTCCCTGAGATTCTTTATATTAAGTACTTCGCCGCTATCTGTAACAGCTCTGAGCGCCTCATCGCCGACCTCTTCCAGATCCTTTATAAGGTTTAAGGACTTTCCGGCCATTGTCTCGGTATTCGTAAGCGAAGCAGCCCGAGGGCTTATCCCGTCAGCTATCCCCACCGCCATCGGTCCTATGGCATTATCCCTGTTTACAGGCACCTCAAGGCCTCTTATATTGTTAAGGCCTGAAATGGAATCGGCGTTTAAGGGGATTCCCTGCTCTATAAGCCACCTGGCGTTTTCCATCATAGGCTCATCTGCCTTAAATCCCGCCTCCTTAACTATTTTTTCGGCCTGGTCCTTAAGCTGTTCCCATTCCACCGTATCAGCCGTTTTCTGATAATATCCGCTGCCCCCGTCATGATAGTATCCGTGCCTTTGTCTTCCCGTATTATTACCGCTTGAATACTCTGCCTTATACAGATTGTCAACTGAAGGCTCAAGCCGGTTCAAAACCATATATTTGACGGCTCCGTCGCTTAAAGGCCTGATATTTTCCGATTTATCAAGAGCCGTAACAATGCTTTTTACATTTTCATTGTTTACCGGAAGATCATTAGCCTTAAGCGCTTCGCCTATTTTATTTGCGAGACCTTCGTTTCCCGTGATCTCCTTAAGCTCCTCATCCGAAAGGTCATCGTTATAGCCTTCGATTACCGTGCCGGCTTCGGCAAGCTTTGCCTTAAGCTTGTCAAGGGAGGTTACCTGTTCCTCCATGCTCATGTCAGACATCGAGTAGCCGTTTTTTGCAAATTCCGCATAATCTTCCTTCGACATGGTATTCGACATCACGGTCATCATATCCTTCTGCAGGGCAACGTTTTTATTACCGACCTCCTGCATCAGATCCTCTGCCGACTTAAGCTCCTGACCCGCTCCGAATGCCAGATTGTCGGCGTTATTTCCACCAATATCAAGAACAAAACCCGCATTTGCCGCGCTCTTTGTCTTTTCGGCATCCTTTCTGCCGTAATTGCCATAGCTATTGTAGCCTGCCATCTCCTTTTCAAGACCTGGATTAATATTCTTCGAACCCGGTTCGATCTTCATGCAAAACTCCTTATCTCGTATAACAGCCTGATCATACATTATACTCATTAACGAAATGGCCTGCCTTTTCATTAATGAGCCCGCACTCATGTATATTACACGTTCCATCTTCCGGACAGTAAAACCTTCCGTGCCTACAAACATTATTTCGGCTTAAAGGAACCATTTCTTAACCGAAAGATATTTTCCGGTAAAATCAGGCAGAGAAACTTTTCCTGCCGGATCATTACTTTATACTCTTTTCAGTAAAAAGTCCCATAGAACTCCTGTTAACTTTTCTTTCCGTCAGATACCATGGACCGTCCGGGATCATCTTTATATATACGCCAGGATCCTTTTCATGCTATCCTCCGAACTTAAACAGCAGCAAAACGGACGGCCCCTGTTGACCGTCCGTCTGTCACATCCTGTTAAAATGAAGTTTTATCCTGCGTATACCTGACCTTCAAAAAGAACGTCCAAGTCCTCGCCGTTATAATAGTATACATGATCCTTCTCTTCAAGCTGCAGGTGCCAGATCTTTCCGTCCTCTGTTTCCAGATTAAGATCATTGCCCATGCTTTTCTTATCCGGTCTTACAACGGTACCCTTTTTGATAGTACCGTCCTTGCCCGGAAGAGAATCATCTGTGGTATATTTGGCATCTATATCCTTTGCCGCCTTAATGCCCCAATACGTCGAAAGATAATCCGCAAAATATTCTGTCTGATAAGGCATTCCGTCATTGCTTACCACATAATCCCCTATAAGCCAGTTCGTTCCCAGAGTATAATCGGGAACCTCCAGCTTAAAGCCTCTCGGATTTACGGGAATGTAGCCCTCAGACTCATCCTCATCATCGGGGTAGACCATAAACTTAAGGGCACCGTCGCAGCATCCCTTATATTCGGCACCGTCCGGACCGATCTCGTAAACATGTACGGTCTGATAATCGTTTTCGGTAGTTGCTTCGATATAGATATAATCAGTTCCGTTGTCATGCATTAAAAATGCGTTTGCATCAAAGAAATTACCCATATCCTCAAGCTCTGTCACCGTTCCGTCCAGGTACAGGGAAAACTTATACCAGTCATCCCAGTCACCTTCCCCCCTGATAAGGGAAACCGGATCCGGATTCCCGTCAGCATTAAAGTCAAACCAGTATATATAACTGAAATCGCCGCTGGCCAGTTCAACCGAATAATTCAGGGGTGCATGAGAATATTTGTCCTTAAATACCCCGGGATATTCCTGATATCCTATGCAGACAGTGCATGGCCCGTCATCAAAGCCGGTATCATCTCCGTTGAAATAAAGGGTCAGTCCCTGATAATCCACGGTGAAATTAAGGCCTGATTCCGCGCCGCTGTATATAACATCGTCCGTAAGCGCGCTCTTTAACAAGTCTTTAGCTATATCCTTCCATTCGTCAACATATGTTTCATTATCCGAAAGCTCTTCCTCAAATGCCTTCGTAAGCGCGTCCCCGGAAACGATCACGTCATACAGATCCACGTAAAGCCCTGTCCCGGTATCAATATTGATCCCCTGGGCAGTGCTTTCCGGATCACTGCCTATTCCGCTGAAATTTGAATACATCACAAATGAAAGAATCCTGTCATCTGCCCGGCAAAGAACATAGTCCGCTCCTCTTGAATAATACTGCCATTCATCCGGGGTGTCTTCAAGCGTCCTTTCGATCTCCTCCTTAAAGAGCGGGAGGCTTTCACTGTAATATTCCAGGTTTCCGGAATTGATCTCCTCTAACCTCTCGGAAAGCTCGGGATACTGATCCTTCGGAAGCTTATACAGATCCGTATATGTATAATAGCTGTAGCCGTCGCCGTAATCCTGCTCTTCTTCAGGCCAGAACCCCTCCTGGGACCAGCAGATCGGAAGGAGTCTGGCCTCATGGGTCTTGCTGTTTACGGTTTTAAGCGGCGCATCCTTTTCAAAGGTCATGTTTGAATCTTCCTCAGGAAGCGCTCCTTTATAGATATACTGATCACTGAATAATTCCGGATAATCCTTAAAGGTTATAAGCGCGCTGGGTGCTCCCATTGCATAAGGGCCTATCTCATAATTATCGAAAAATACCCATAAGCCCTCATAATCAAGCGCCCACAAAAGGCCCTCCCCGCCACTTTCAAGCTTGGACCCTAAAGCATCATAGAGCTCTTTTTCTCCGTCGGGATATTCCTTATAATAATCCGAATAATCCTCGCTTTGGGAAAGCTCTTTAAATACTGCCGTGGGAAGACCGTCTGTATCCTTTACCACGTCACTGAAAGCAATGCTCTTTCCGGTCTTTGGATCATAATTGAAGGTGCGGTAGGTGGTTGAGCCGTGAGCTCCTCCCAGAAATTCATAATCTGAGATCGCAAAGCTGAACACAAGGCTGTCAGCCCTTAAAGGCATTAAGTAACGTTCCGAAGAATAGGCCGCATCATTGCCTGTATTTGCCATAAATTCCTGGATCTCCGCTTCGTAATTTTCGAAAAAGCCGTTCAGATCCTTCTCCTCAGCCTGGTTGAGCCTGTCTATTTCACCGGAAAGCTCCGGATATTTTTCCTTATCCTCCGCTGATAAAATAAGCTCATAATAATTACCCCCGGCAAGCACCCTGTCTTCGTCTTTAAGCTCCATGGGATGGCTCTTTGCGGTATAACTGATAAGCTCCGTATCGGCAGTTTCAGCCTTCCCGGGCTCTGATTTATTATCGGATTCCGTTTTATTATCAGGCTCTGCAGGCTTTTCGGACTCCTCCTTTTTTTCAGGCTCCGCAGGCTTTTCGGACTCCTCCTTTTTTTCAGGCTCTGCGGGCTTTTCAGGCTCCTCCTTTTTTTCAGGCTCCGCAGGTTCTTCCGTCTCTCCCGGATTTTCCATCCAGTCTTCTCCTTCAAATGAATTCTTTATCCCGGTTCCAACCATATAGATTTTATCGGTATCCCCGAGACCGCCCTGCAGGTTTTCAAGATTACAGCCGATAAGCTTCGTATCAGCCCCGTTCATTGTAAAGCAGATGCCTGTGCAGTCATGAAAGTCCGTATGGATAAAACTGAAATTGTCAGAATTCTCCGCCCACACGCAGCCATACGAGCAGTCATGAACATCGCAGTCCAAAAGTGTGATATTTTCACAGTTATCCGTCACCAGACCATAGACTCCGCACCCGTAAAGCTCACAGTTCGCGACAGTAACATGCTCAGAGCTTTCAAAATAGAGAACGGATCCGCTGCATTCTCCTTTCTCGGGATAGTGGCCAAGGCTCAGCGAATCAAGCAGGATATGCTCACAATTAACAAAATTTATTACATTGGCGTGGCCGGGCTCGCAGATTATCCTCGCGGGATCGTTACCGTCGGACGACACTATGGCCAGGTTTTCATACCCGTTTATAAATAATGCCGGACCCTCATATTCCTCTTCAAGATACAGTCCGCTCTCTTTTGTGCCCTCATCCCAGGGCGTTAATTCCGTTTCATTAAGCCATTCGGTCAGATTATAATCGCCCGGGGCAAGGACTATCGTTTTATCATCACCGATCGCCTCCATAAATTCCCCGGTAGTCCCTACTTCAACAACAGTACGGGCATCATCCCCGTCTGCCGCTCTCGTTGTAAGCGCTGTCAAAGCAGTGACACCTGCAAAAACAAGCATCGCAGCCGCAACATACCTTATGCCTTCCTTAATTTTCATGTCTCCTCCTTCCGCTGTTTTATTAAAAATATAGTTATTAAATATTTCCGTATTTCCAATATCATTATATACGCATTTTACGGTTTTTTCTATGTATAATATAACAGCGGTACCGGTTTAGGGAAACGCTGATTAAAGCGTTTCCCGCGCGAAATCCGCGGGCACGAAGTGCCCTTCCTTGGCGGATTTCTGCGCATCCTGCCGGAGGAATCTAAGGAAAAACTGAATTAATCAGTTTTTCCTTAGATGTTAATTTGTTACTGTTAAGTCCAGAGCCTCGCATTTACTGCATGGCTCTGGCAGATAATGTAAATATAGCCAACGTTAATTTTTGTTGAAAGATAGGTCTGAAAATGATATTATTGAGAAGTCGGGAGCATAGCTCAGCCGGGAGAGCGTTCGCCTCACACGCGAAAGGTCACGGGTTCGAGCCCCGTTGCGCCCACTGAAAAAACCCGCAGGTTTGACCCTGCGGGTTTTCATTTTCTGACGTATCACTGTTTTTCGCAGCTGCGATAATTACGGTAAATGTGAGATATTATTGCGTTTACACGATAATTACGGTATACGTAAGATATAACTGCGTTTACATATAAATTCCTGCAAAACCAGCTTTTCTGAATCATACGAAAAGCGTTTTTTACCCGGACACCTCGCTCCTTAAGGGAATCGAAGGAACAGCACCCTCTCTGGTAACCGTAATGCTTGAGGCCTTTGCCGCCATATCGAGGGCATCCTTAACCTCCATTCCCTCAGTGATCCCGGCAAGGAAATAACCTGTGAAGGTATCGCCTGCTGCCGTTGTATCTACCGGCCTGACCTCATATATTCCCTGTCTTACCGTTTCCTTATCGTCAAAATATACCGATCCCTTTGAGCCCAGAGTAAGGACCACCTTTGCCGAAGGGAACTTCTCCTTAAGGCCCTTTATCAGCTCCTCCTCATCCTCCGGAGATTTTCCCGTAAGCTGGGAAGCCTCTATCTCATTGAGGATGAAATAATCAATATAGGAAAGCTCAAGCCTTTCAATATTCTCGTTCATCGGAGCGGGATTCAGGACGATCTTCATGCCCCTCTCGTGAGCCTTTTTAACAATATATGGCAGCACGCTGATCTCATTCTGGAGCACCAGATAATCACCACCGTCAAAATGTGAAAGCGTCTCATCAGCCTGCTCTTCGGTAACTCTGACATTCGCTCCCCCGTACAAAAGGATACAGTTGTCACCGTCCTTATCGTTCTGGATCACTGTATGTCCCGAAGGAGAGTCTTTCAAAACCCTTACTAAAGAGCTGTCAACCCCTGCCTCCTTA
Source organism: Lachnospiraceae bacterium (assembly GCA_024684065.1). The sequence continues at coordinate 24,667 of JAIKXO010000068.1, read as the reverse complement.
AGAAGCTCTGTCATAAAAAGCCCGTCCTCGCCGATGCAGCCCGCATGATAAGCCTTAACTCCCGCCCTTCCGAGAGCGATCGACTGATTGAGCCCCTTTCCTCCCGCAAAGATATTTCTTGAGAAGGAGCTTTCCGTTTCTCCTTTGAGAACGATATGGTCTACCTTGTATACATAGTCTATATTCAAAGATCCGAAATTGAGTACCTTCATATGTGATAACCCGTCCTTCCGCAAAAGACGCCTATGGGTCAATGAAACCATGGCTCTTCTGCTTTTTTCAGAATTCCTTTCCTTTATTATCTCCGTAAAAGCATTTTCGGATGTTTCAGCTTATTCAGCATCTATATTCAGGTTCGAACTTGTTTTTACCGGAGAAAACATTTATTAAGCGTTTCATTTATCAGAACAGGAATATCGCGCTCCCGTATGCAGGCAAAGGATATGCTATCGAATAGGGCTGTCCGTCCCAGGGCTTACTCTCTGCCATAAACACTGTATTCTCAAGCGGATCGCTGTTTCCTCCAAACCTCTTTTCATCACTGTTAAGGATCAGCCTGTATTTCTTTTTAACAGGAACTCCGACCCTGTAATCATCCCTTGCCATCGGCGTAAAATTCATAACGAAAACAAGCCTGTTCCTCTTATTCCCCGCGCTGCGGTAAAAACTGTAAATGCTCTTATAGGTATCGTCGGCATTTATCCAGGTAAAGCCGTCCTGCTCATAATCCTTTTCATACATGGCGGGATATTTATTATATATAGCAAGAAGCTCCCTGACATAGGCCTGCATCCCTGAATGAAGCCCATCCGCAAGAAGACCCCATTCAAGCTCCCTTGCCTCGCTCCATTCGGTATCCTGTGCAAATTCCTGCCCCATGAACAGAAGCTTCTTCCCCGCATGCCCCATCATATAGGTATATCCGGTACGCAGATTTGCAAACTTATCAACATAATAGCCGGGCATCTTGTTGAGCATCGAGCATTTCAGATGCACGACCTCATCATGTGACAGCACCAGGATATAGTTCTCCGAATAATTATAGCTCATCGCAAAGGTCATCTTGTAATGATTATCCCTTCTGAAAATCGGATCGAGCTTCATATAATCGCAGAAATCATGCATCCATCCCATGTTCCACTTAAAGGTAAAGCCCAGGCCGTCGTTCTCGGGGATATCCGTCACCTTCGGCCAGGCCGTCGATTCCTCGGCTATCATCATGGCACCGGGGAATACGCCCTTTATATGGGAATTTAAATGCTTAAAGAACTCTATCGCCTCAAGATTCTCGTTCTTTCCGTATTTATTGGGTATCCACTGACCATCCTGCTTTCCGTAATCAAGATACAGCATGGAAGCGACCGCATCCACCCTGAGCCCGTCTATATGGAATTCGCTGAGCCAGAAGATCGCATTTCCGATAAGGAAATTCTTAACCTCGTTCTTTCCGTAATCAAATATCTTCGTTCCCCAGTCGGGATGCTCGCCCTTTCTCGGATCCGCATATTCATACAGACAGCTTCCGTCAAAATTGGCAAGGCCGTGAGCGTCCTTCGGAAAATGCGCCGGAACCCAGTCCAGTATAACCCCGATATGGTGTCTGTGAAGCTTATTCACAAGATAGCAGAAATCTTCAGGAGTTCCGTACCTTGAAGTCGGCGCATAATAGCCGGTGACCTGATATCCCCATGAACCGTCAAAGGGATGCTCCGCTATACCGATGAGCTCAATATGGGTATAGTTCATATCCAGAAGATAATCGGTTATCCTGTCCGCAAATTCCCTGTAGCTGTAAAAACCGTCGTCATCCCTCCCCGGATGCTTCATCCAGGAGCCTATATGGCACTCATAGATGGCAATCGGAGTTTTCTTGATATCCGTTTCCCTGCGCTTCTTCATCCAGGCCGAATCGTTCCATTTTAATGAGGAAATGTCAGTCGTGACGGAGGCCGTTCCCGGCCTTAATTCACAGTAATTGGCATAAGGATCGGCCTTGTAATGCTTTTCGCCGTTCTGGTCAATAATAAGATACTTATAGAGCTCCCCTGCCTTAATGTTATTAACAAAACAGTCATATATCCCGAGAGGCTCCTGTCTGTTCATGCTTATCTGGCTTTCATCCCAACCGTTAAAGCTGCCTATCAGATGGACCTCTCTCGCGTTCGGCGCCCAGACGGCAAAATAATACCCGTCCTCGCCATCCTTTCTGACAGGATGTGAACCGAGCTTTTTATAGATATCATAATGAGTGCCCTGTCCGAACAGGAACATATCATATTCCGTGATAAACGGGGAAAACTCTTCCTTTATCTCAGGTTCATTCGCTTTGTCATTGCTTTTTTCATTGATCTTAGCCGGATTTACCGGTTTTACAGTCTTTGGAGCAGTCTTTTTCCTTCCTGCCATGGTCAACCCCCATAATTTATGCTATTTTTTTCTGTTTTTTTTGCTTACCCTGCTTCTTCCCTTCAAGCAGAAAATCCTTTTCCCTTATGATAATGAAGTCGTCATCGTCATACCTCTTGGCGACCAGAACGTCCCAAAGGTGCGAGACTGTCATTTTATCAACATGAACGATGGCATCGTCAACAAGTTCCTTTATGTCCTCTATAGTCACCTTGTTATCAAGAGACTGCAGTTCTCCTATCCTTGTATACAATGCAAGCACCCCCATATCGTCTATGGTATGCTCCTTCTCCCTTGCATAACCCTTGGCATAGGCCACCAGATCATTATTGTTGAACTCCTGAATATCTATCCTTGCATCGAATACAACATCAAACATCTCCGGATTGGAATTTAACAGAGGAATTATGGATTCTCTTGAACCTTCCAGTATGATGAGTATTGATTCCGCATCCATTGAAAGGGACTGGGCTATTATCGTAAGAGCCGCCGCCGAAAGTCCTCCCGCTTCTTCGATGATCAGAGCCCCTTCATAAAGCTTTTTGATCGTTGCGGGAATATTCTTCTTATTAAGGGCCTCTCCCGATATCTTGGCAACCTTCCCCTTAAACGAGGGATCTGCGGCCTGCATGGCTTTGACTATATCAATGGCAAGAGTCTTTCTGCAGCTGACCTCGTCCCCCATGATCACGACATTTCCCCTGCCGGCTTCCATGCTCATATTATCCATAACGTCTACAAGCTGGGCCTTTACGTCTTCTATTCCGTCATATCTTCCGAAAAGCTTGAATTCCTCTTCGGTAAAGTCACGCCTCGCTTCCCTTGCCTCTTCAAGGACCATGTAGCTGGGATGCTTCATCCTTCCGTTCTCATCATAGTTAGGCGGAAGCGGATGCTGTTCCTGCTGCCCCTCGTGTTCCGCGCGCAGAGCCTGCTCTGCCATAGCGTTATATTCAGCTATCTCCTCAAGCGGAAGATTGCTGGTGCTTATAAACTCATCAACCTCATCGGGCTGTTCGATATCCTCGAATTCCTCAATCTCACCGTAATCCTGGAGGTCATACTCGAATACAGGCTGGGCGTTTGCCTCCTCTTCCTCCCGGATCTCCGCCTCATATTCATCCTGCTCCATCTGATTGAGTTCTTCTTCTATTTCCTCAGGTATCTCTTCAATATCTATCGGCACGTCATCTTCTGTTTCGTCCGCTTCTGTTTCGTCCGCTTCAATTTCATAGCTTAAAGGTTCTGAATTCTCCCCTGTTTCCTCTTCTTCCTCTTCAATATCGATCCCAAGCCGTTCCTTTAACGTTTGAATAACATCCTCTATATCGATCTGGCCGGTTATCTGTTTTTCGACCATATCCTCATCGGGAAGGCTTATATGGATCTGGCCGCCCAGATCCTGGCCGAGGATCGCTTCGTATTTCCGTATGACCGCTTTTCTTTTTTCAAGAAGCGCCTTATCTTCTTCCGTATCGGCTTTATCCGGCTTCTTTACATTACTTTCCGTTTCTTTGTCAGGCTTTTCGGCCTCTGAAGCGGGTTCCTCCTTCTCAGGCTCCTCTCCGGTACCGGACAGATCATCCGTTTCTTCATCCTTCCTTTTTTTAATAAGCTCTCTTTGAAGCGAGATCCTTTTATCAGGCTCCTGCCTGACAGATCCTTCTGAAGAAGCGGTTTTTTCCGCTTCGTTTACTTTCGGGGCTTCTTCTTTCTGAAGCTCATTCTCATCAGGCGCTTCATCTTTCTGAGAGTTATCCTTTTCTGAATCCTCCCCGGTTATGGGATCTTTTTCCGTAACGGTATTTTCTTCGGGCTGCCCCTCCTGAACATCTTTCTGATAGTCAGCCTGTGCATTTTCCTTCAAAACATCCGAAGGTCCGGTTTCAGCCTGAGGTTTTAATTCCTCTGGTCCGGCCTGGGCCCCTTCATAAACATCTCTTGCAAAATCAACCTCGGGAATATCCTTTGTCTGCGGTACCTCATTAACCGCTTCCTGAAGCTGGTCAACAAACTGCTTAAGAAATCCGTTATTTGAATCGATCACGAACTCCTGGGTCTTTTCAGGCTTTTCTTCCTCTACCTGCTGCACCTTGATCCCGGGCTGTTCCTGTACGGGAGGCGCTGCATCCGCTTCATCCTTAGGATTCCCGAGATACTCTTCCATACTGTGCTGAAGCTCATTCTGGAGATTCGCGGTATTATATCCTATGCTTATCTCGGAAGCAGGCATATTAAGGTCAGCTGTTGTATGGGGCTCTTCATTGGCAGAAGGCCCATTATACGGAGGGCTGTATGGCTGCTTCATGACCTCGGCATGCATCGCCTTCAGCTTTTTAGCCTTATCCACATACTTACCGTCACCGAACCAGAGAATAAGCTCATTACACTCATCAATGCATTTACTTTCCTGGCCGGTCTTATGGTAAAGCTTTGCCAGCTCATAAGCCCATTTTTCTTTGTAATCCCTTCTCTTGAACTCCTCTAGGACCTTTATCCTCTCTTCGATGGACACGTCCTGGGCATCATAGATTTTATACAGCAAAATGTAGCTTCCGGTATCACCGGGAGCTACGCGCACAAATTCCTTATAGTACTCCACAGCCTGAACGATATCATTCATCTTTATCGACAACTCGCAAAGGCTGTATATTATCATCCTGCCGCTCGGATGACGGTCGTAGGCAAGAAGCAGTATATCCCTGCTCTCTTCATAACGCTTGTTATACTTATAGATCTCACTCACAGTGCAAAGCATTGACACGCTTTTAACCCTGTGCCAGTCTATAGTATCGGCTACCTCCATTGCCTCGACATACTTCTGCTCGGCAATATAATTCTTAATCTGGTCAGCGCAGACTTGATATTCATACTTATCCACTGACTAATCTCCCCCACCTCATGAAACATAATAAAAAACCAGACATACTATATCTAGTGTATTAGTTTAGCACAACACCACAAGAATGTCAAAATATGCCCGAAATATAACGATACGATATTCAGTTTACAGAAACAACATTGATTATTTCATCATCTTCAACATCGAACTGCCATAGCTGATGATCAGCCAGACGATGTTCCGTAAGGTAATAATGTTCACCTGCTTTTCCGATATAATACGGCGTCCCTCCCCCTTCAAAGGTCCCGTAAACGGTCTCATAATCATTTTCGGCAAGCGATGCAAGATCCCTTGTACTTATCATGGTGGCATAATCCTGGTTAAAATCAGCATCCGTTGAAACCGTAATAAAAAAACAGTCTCCGATCTTTTCAAGCTGTATCATTCCTCCGATGCTCGGATCTACAGGATAACGCTCAATTATGTGAAGGTCCGAAAGCCCGGCTTTTATGATATTCATATTTCCCGATACAAAATATATCTCATCATCTATTATCGTAAAGGAACGCACATAACTGCCATCCAACTCCTTTATTCCCATCTTTTTTTCAAGGACCGCCTCTCCGTCATCGTTTCTGAAAACATAAAGCTCCCCTGTCATCGAGCTGAGAACATAGAACCGATGGCTTTTATCATCATAAACAACAAAATGCGGGAGAACTCCTATATCCTTGAATTCTCCCGTCATCTCAAAGCCCTGTTCCCCTTCCCTGAAAACCAGCACTCTGTTGTTCTCTGTATCGTCACAGAGGTAAAGCTCACCATCCGAATCGATGGTATGCCCGTGCTTTATCTCCCTTGTCATGACCTTCCAGTCCTTAGGCGCTGTCTTAGGATCGTCGCTGTAAAGTATCCTGTCGTGATAACAGTCTACCATGAAATACAGCCCGTTAAGCTTTCTTATGCAGGTAAGTATATTAAAGGTGTCATATTCATTCTCTTTATCCTCAACGACAGCCGGGACAATGCTCTCCATTCTTGTTTCGTGCAGATGAGAATACCTGCCGCAGCAGCATAAGACCGCCACGATGACTCCTGCGATACACAAAACGGAAAATACAGTCACAGATTTTTTTTTCTCAACAAACTTCATTTTCTGTTTTTTCCTGAAACCACTATATCTCTGATCCCTGTGTTGCAGCAGACAAAAAGCAATCGCGGTTTGAACCTGCCAAGATCGCCCTACTTAAGGGAGGCAGTTTCCGAAGTATCCGGCAGATCCGCATCCGTTTCTTCAGTCCCTGAAACATCAGGCATGCTCCCGTCTGTTTCCCCGGTCTCCAAAGACCCGGAAGCCGTATCTTCCTCCGCCGGAATATATTTGTCAAACACCTTTACCAGTAAAAACGAAGGTACGAAAGCAGCCAGCGAAAAAAGGATCAGAAAATGTACTATCAAAAGCTGCGGAAAAAAGTATCCGGTAAAGATAACCGCGCCCCATACCAAAATGATCACGAGGGTGGTCGGGAAATGGCGGCAGCTCATTAAAAACGAATTCCTGTAGGTGTTTTTTATCGTATTGTCAAATTTAGCAAGCACGGGAAAAGAAAAGGAGATCGTAAAAAGTGCAAATATCGACAACACCATAAGTATCACCCTGACCACGGAAAACATCGTGGAATCCGGGTTTCCAACTCCCGCTATCTTTCCGTTCATAACCATGAAATCAAGCGTCATGATCCCCGCAAACAGAAGATCCAGGATCCACATGACAAGCCCCTGCACGAAATTAAGCTTAAACGACCTGAAAAAGCTCCTTACGATATAGGACTCCTCGTTTCTTGCCATCTTAAGCGTTACATAATAAAGCGCCGTTGTGGCAGGTCCTATAGTGATGACAGGGATACAGACCAGGAGATAAATAATATTCAGTATCATAAGATCGGCAACCCTGTTCATGAACGAAACAAAGGGGCTGTCCAGATTAAAAAAACGTCCCATCGATCCAACCTTTTCTGTCTGCACCGATTTGCGAAGCAAATCGTGTGCTTTGGTACGAACTTTAGTTCGTACCGATCCGGGCTGTTTACAGACCGGATCATTTCCGCATATCCGCACCGATTTGCGAAGCAAATCGTGTGCTTTGGTTATCATAAAATATAATTAAGCTCCAGCTCCATCGGAGTATATCTTATTCCGTCTGCAACTATCTCACCGTCTAAATCCCTGAAACCGACCTTGTGATAGAACTCAACCGCAAACGGGGATGAATGGACTGTTATCCGCTTTATCCTTTTCTTTCGCGCGTCATTTATAAATCTGTTAATGATCGCTCTCCCTATGCCCTGGAGATGGAAATCTGCCTGCACAAAAAGAAGGGAAACATGATTATAGCCTCTTACACCCAGGATTGCCACCATTTCACCTGTCGATCTTAAATAAGCTCCATAGACAGGGTATTCACCCATGATGAACATTCTTTTGAGCACAGGATCCCTGATAAAGCTGCGGAAGCTTTCTATCCCGTCCCTTCCGTAGTCCGGAGCCTCAAAGATAAGGAAGGTGTCCCAGGCAAGCTGCATGGCATCCTCCCATTCTTTTTTACCGATATGGCGGATTTCATAAACAAGTCTGTTCATATCAGAATGATCCGCCCGTTATTTCTTCTTTGAAAACAATCCGCCGAAAAATCCTTTTATCGAATCTGTAACTTCCTTAAAGAAATTTCCCGCGGCATTGGCTATAAGCTTTCCAAGGCCAAGATCCTCAACCTTTACATCCTTTATATTGAAGGTTCCCGCGTCAATCTGATCCTTATATTTGGCATAGATATCCTCTGCCTGATCCGCCAGTACATTGAAATCGATCCCCATATCCTTGATCTTCATCATAAGATCAACGACACTCTTTATATCATCCTCCGACAGCTCGGTATTGAATTCCTTCATTCCCTTTCGGATTGCGGCATCTATCTCTTCCCTGGTATCAAGGTCGTTGGCGGCTATCTGGGCCTTTATATAGGAAATAAGCTCTTCCGCCTCTGATGATGAGCTTAAGGTATCGGAAAGCTCACTGGTGGTGACAAGCTCATTAAGCGCCGTATCAAGAGTGTTTTCAGGAACGTCTTTTCCCGACATATCCTCATATGCCTTCAGAGCCCCGATAAGGGCTGCCGTTCCCGAAACCGGAGTCGGCGCCGCCACCGTAATATCGGCGTTCTGAACGCCTGCGGTGATAAGGGCGTTTCTGTACATATTTTCCGTACAGTAATTGATATTATGCGTATGTACTACAACACCGTAGCCTTCGGCGGCAGGCCTTACAAGCACCGAAGAAAGAGATTTTGTTCCGATCAGGCTCGGGCTTATATATACATCCAGGCCTGCGTGCTCTTCTGCGTTTGTAACATAAACTACGTCATATTTCTCTAGATCCGCTCCCGAAATGCCTAAAAGCGTGAGAACAGTGGCAAGCTGCTCAGCTGTAAGGTCCGAACCTAACGCCAGATAGGCTTTATCATATTTTACAGACGCCACGTCCCTGGAATCGAAGGTTATCGTCTGCGGCTCGGAATCTGCTGCCATAACAGGCGTTATGCTTCCGAGCGTCAGTACGATTGCCATTAATAATGTAACGATTCTCTTTGTTTTCATATTGATCCCTCCTTAATTGTTTACCTCACGGACGGCAGCCTCCCCGAAACCAAACCGTCCGCGGCTATTCCTCTCCCCTGACAAGCGCGTTATATATATCCCTTTTGCTCACCCCTCTGTCCTTAGCGGCAAGCTTCATGCTCTCTTTTGAATCATGTCCCATGGCTTCATAATACCCGACATGCTCTTTTATCGAAAGATTTTTGAAATCCTCTGTCTGCTCCTCCTTAAGCTTAACCGGATCCTTTCCTTCAAGGATCAGCACGTATTCTCCCCTTGGAGCCTTTTCTTCATATAACTTAACGGCCTCCCTTAAGGAAAGACTTATAAACTCTTCATGTATCTTGGTAAGTTCCCTGCAGAGCGTAAGCCTTCTGTCTCCCAGGGCCTCATACAGCTCTTTAAGTGTTTTCAGAAGATGGTGCGGCGCTTCGTAGAGTATGATCGTCCTGGTATCATTTTTAAGCTCTGACAGGACCCTTTCCCGTTCCTTTTTATCGGAAGAAAGAAAACCCTCAAAACAGAATCTTCTGGAAGGCATCCCACTGGCCGAGAGAGCCGTTATAGCTGCACAGGGGCCGGGGAGCGAAGTAACCGTGATCCCCTCTTCTCTGCACATCCGGGCGATCACCTCTCCGGGATCGGAGATCCCCGGGGTTCCCGCATCAGTGATGAGCGCAATGTTCTTTCCCTCATGAAGCTTAAGGGCAAGCTCTTTTGCCTTATCATATTTGTTGTGCTCGTGATAGCTCGTAAGCGGCTTACTGATCCCGAAATGATTCAAAAGCTTTATGCTGTTCCTGGTATCCTCGCAGGCTATCAGATCCGCTTCTCTCAGAGTATCTATGACCCTCAGGGAAATATCCTTTAAGTTCCCTATAGGAGTTGCGCAGAGGTATAAGATCCCCTTCTTTCCTCCCTCATCAAACATTCAGACCCCGTTTCCCGTATATCTCATACACTTCCTGTGTATACACGTTAAGCTCTTTATAGATAACAAGGGGCTTTTCCACCTTAAGTCCCGGACGGCCTCCCTTTACTGCCTCTATAAGCACCATGGAAGGCTCCTTGTCGATATAGGGCTGGACCATCCTGAGCCTTTTCGGCTCGAGGCTGTACTTCTTTAAGCTCTCAAAAACATCTGCCAGCCTGAACGGACGGTGTATCAGGTATATCCTGCCCTTTTCCTTAAGTATCCGCTTACTTTCCCGTGCTATATCCTCAAAGGTACACAAGATCTCGTGTCTTGCCGCGGCTTTCTCAAAGCTTTCGCCCGTAAGACCGTGCCTGTTTATCATATAAGGCGGATTGGAGGTTATCACATTTACGGAATTTGAGGGCAATATATCCCGGCAGTCCCGGATATCACCGCATATTATATCGACAATCCCCGAAAGCCCGTTAAGTGCTGCGTTTCTTTTCGCAAGCTCCGCACTGTCCTTTTGTATCTCAATTCCGGTAAAATGGGCCCCCTCTGTCTTTGCTGTCAGAAGGATGGGGATGACCCCCGTTCCCGTCCCTATATCAAGAACGGTCTCGCCCTTTTTTACAACGGCGTAGCCGCTTAACAGCACCGCATCTATTCCGAAGCAGAACCTGTCCTTATTCTGAATGATATGAAGCCCGTTTATCTGAAGGTCGTCAAGCCTTTCCCCTTCATTAAGCACGATCCTGCCCTCCGGTCCTTTAAAAGTATCGGACAGGTTAAGCGGCTTAAGGGTTTCATCCCTCGTCGAGCCTTGACTTTCCATCGCTCTTCTCCAGGCGCTCCAGTTCCTTTAACTCCTCGGTATTATCTTCCCTGTTCCGGTCCTTTCTGTGACGGGGCTTAAATCTTAACTGCTCTGCCTTGTATTCCCTGATCTCCTTTTCATCCCCTTCTTCTATTACAACCTTAACCAGCTGCCTCAGGATATTGACACTTGAAACCTCCCCCTTAAAGCCGTCGTAGGTAGTCACACTGTCTCCGACATTCGGCATCTTCCTGTTCAGATATTCGTAGGTCTCCTCTTCATTCTTTAGGCAGCACATAAGCCTGCCGCAGATCCCGGAGATCTTTGTGGGGTTCAGAGAAAGGTTCTGCTCCTTGGCCATTTTTATGGAAACCGGGACAAAGTCCGAAAGATAGGTATGGCAGCAGAGCGGACGCCCGCAGAATCCGATGCCCCCGAGGATCTTGGTTTCGTCCCTTACTCCTATCTGCCTGAGCTCTATCCTTGTTTTGAACACTGAAGCCAGATCCTTTACAAGCTCCCTGAAATCTATCCTTCCGTCCGCGGTAAAGTAAAAGAGCAGTTTATTATTATCAAAAGTATACTCCGCTTCTATAAGCTTCATTTCAAGACCGTGCTTCTTTATTTTTTCAAGACAGATCTTATAAGCCTCTTTTTCCTTTTTCCGGTTTCTTTCCTCGGTCTCCTCGTCCTTTTCGTTAGCTTTTCTTATAACTCCCTTTAACGGGAGAACTATCTTATCCTCTTCCATCTGCGTCGGAGGAAGCACCACGGTCCCGTACTCGATCCCTCTTGCCGTTTCCACTATAACGTGGTCGCCCCTCTCTATCGCAAACTCCTTAGGATCGAAATAATAAACCTTTCCCGCAGTACGGAATCTGACTCCTATTATAGTAACCATTTTAACTCCATTCTAAAACCTTTGATCGTAACAACAGCCGCGCTTCTCTAAAATAAACTCACGCAGCCGTGATATTGCTTATCTTTAAAAACAACAGCTCCATGGTCATTTCAAAATTCACATTTGAATTAAGCTTTGACCTTGCTTTTTCTATTTCCTGAAAAATCTCGTTAAAGTTTTCATAAGTAAGGCTTTCGGCAACGGAACGCAGACTTGAAAGCTCCTCCTTAAAGGAGATCTCTGAGGGCTCTCCCTGAGCCTTGAGCATCAAAGCGTCCCTGTACCACAGTGTGAGTATATCAAGAAAATTTCCTGTTCCTGCCTTATCCTTCTCCAGAAGTCTGACCGTTCCGATGAGCCTTCCCATGTTTAAAGGAGTTATATCCTTTAAAAGCCTTACCGCCCCATTCTTTATATCTTCAAAGCCTTCATTTACGGCAAGCTCCTTTGCCCTTCCGATATTGCCTCTTGACAGGCCGGCGTAGATCTCCGCCTGATATTCACTTATGCCAAGCCTTCCTGTCAGATAATCCTTAATAATATCATCGCTAAGGGGATAGAGCCTTAAAACCGCGCATCTTGAGATTATCGTGGGAAGAAGCGCGGAAATATTATTTGTTAAGAGGATCACAACGGCATATAAGGGAGGCTCCTCCAGGGTCTTTAAAAGCGCATTCTGCGAAGAAACCGTCATCTTCTCGGCTTCCGCGATGATATAGATCTTCCTTCTGCTCTCGTAAGGCTTTATGAGTATATCATCGACAAGCTGTCTTCTTATCTCCTCCACACCTATTGAATTAGGCTTCTCATGCGCCAGATATATTATATCGGGATGGCTTCTGCTCTGGACCTTTTTGCAGGATTCACAGACCATGCACGGCTCGGAAGAGCTGACCGGGGACCTGCATTGAAGCGCCATTGCAAAAATATCCGCAAGCGTTTTCTTGCCGCTTCCGTCCGCCCCCTCAAAGATATAGGCATGGCTTGCATTATCATTCTTTATCGCTGACTTCAGCCTTTTAACGATGCTGTCCTGACCGATAATATCCTTAAATCCGCCCATCATGTTAAAATATCCAGTATCATCCCTCTTATCTCGTCAACCTTTCCGAGAATCGTAATATTGTCCTTTTCTTCCTTCATAAGCTCCGCCGCAAGCTCGTCAAGCGTCTGGTCTATCTGCCTGATGATCCCGTAAACCCTGTGGCGGCCCCTTCTGTCAAGAAAATTCTCCCGGGAGAATTTATGGGAATGATTCGCTATCTCATTCATGAACTCCTTGATCATGGTCCGGTATTTCTTCATATCCTTGATATCGGTATGCTTTGCGATCTTCTTGCCCTGCATGGTGATATCCTGGAGCATAAGATTAAGCCTCTCGGAAAGCCCTTCATCCTCGATATGGCTCATAAGCGTAAATTTAAAGCCATCGTCCTGGGGAACATTCTCCCTCGAAACCTCATTTGTCTGATTGACCTGAATTGTCTGATTAACCCTTAGATCCATACTGAATATTATGTCCTTTTATCGGTTATGATGAAATCTCTGATCTCCCTTACGCACCTGTCGAGGTCATCATTAACAAAGCGTTTTACTATACCGGCATCCGCAAGCTTTTCCTCGCTGAAATCCTCATCATCCGCAAGAAACCTCCGGCACATTTCCTTAAATTTCCTGTTTTCCGGAAGCATTTCACGCTTAAGGGCCCTTTCAAGCCTCACTCCGTCCTCAACCTCTATGTATATCGGGATAACCTTCCCTTTCCCGAAGTAGTCCCTGGTAGAAATAAAGGAACTGAGGACGCCGGTAATGACATAATCATGGCTTTTAAGATCAAAAGAACCGTCATTTACCGTAAAATATCTCCAGATGCCGTGAATGGTATCATAAGCCCTTTCTTCTATTATAAGGTCCCTGCTCTTTAAACTCCGGTATTGCTCCTCTGTAATAAAATGATAGGAGACGCCGTCCTTTTCCCCATCCCTTATCGGCCTTGTTGTATAAAGGACAATACTTTCAAGGCCTGATTCCTCGTCCTGTAAAAGCCTTTTATAGACAGTATCCTTTCCTGAAGCGCTCTTCCCGAAGATATAATAAATACGTCCCATGGTCAGGTCTTATCCTCATAAGGCACTATCGTCCCGTCAGAATCAACCACTTCCGCCTTCTGTTCTTCCGAAATAAACCTGCCCTCAGTCTCGATAGGAAGCTTTTTCTTTATCTCCTTGACGCGTTTCCCCAAAAGGACCAGGGTGATGATATCGGACACCCCGCCAAAAACAAGGCTTATCCCGATGATCACCATGACCGCCTCTGCAATGAAATCCGGCTGAAGTATAATAAATACGCCCACCGCTATACTCATAAGCGCTAAGATCATCACAAATATCCATCCGCTGTAACCGATCCTTAAAAGATCTATGGAACGCTGGAACTTCGTGATCCCGTTCCAGAATACGATGATCCCCATGATTATCGGGATGAGATTGATCATCATCTGGCTTCGCCACACGAAAATAATGGCTATCAGTATCATCATTATACCGGTCACAAAATCATATCTGTAAACATCCTTAAGGATATCCCTCGTAAAATATATCACCAGGTTGAAAATACCGAGAACCCCCAGTACCGCCGCTATCAGATAGCAGAGCATCTCCAGGGTGAACTGGGGAAAGATGATCATCACAAGCCCCATGACGATAAAAGCCGCCGCAAAAACATATACGTCTTTTTTTATCTTATTTTCCATTATTACCTGACGTTTTGCCTCAAAATCAATTTCAGCCTGCTTATTAAACATAACCTCCTCCTATATTACATCTGTCTGACATCCGTTTTTTCACAGCCACGAAAAATCTTATCTCTGTCTTCCCCTCTCATCAAGGGTCGCCTTGTAATTCTCGACCAGATAGTCATACCTTCCAAGATTAATATCTATTATAGCCTTTATCCTGTCTTTATCAAAGAGCTTTCCCCTTGTTATGAGCATGATGATCTCATAATACTGCTTAAGGCTCTCATCCTCAATCTTGTTCTCACCGTCCGAGACCGTATCTATATATCCTCTCGGCGGCTCCCTTCGGATATGCCCTATCCTCCAGTTATCCTCCTTCACGCCCGGAAGCTTTGAGATAAAGGGGTCTCCAAGCCCGTACCAGTCATTCAGGTAGATATCGGAATTATAATATATCGAAATCCCGGGCACCATCTCAAGTATCCCCGCAGTGAAGCCGGCAGCCCGGTATTCATCGATGCCTCTCTCGTTCCAGGCATCCCTTATGCACATCTCCCCGGTTTTAAAATAAGACACTGCATTGTTATAGAGGCTGGTATATTTAAAATATCCCGCTCTTTCGTCCGCGATCGGAAGCCCCATCTCATGACCGTACAGGAACTGATCGGTGATCAGGCCGGTCGTCCCCGAATAAAGAAGCGAAACGGCGATCGTAAGGATAAAGGCTTTTTCAAGCTTCCTGCTCTTATAATCCGTTTCGAAGCTGTTGTTCAATACATAGAGGCAGGTCATTACGGAAATAAAGAAGGAAACCGTAAAATGCCTTCCAAGCATAAAATCCCCGCCTATGTAGATGATATAAACCAGATACAGGAAAACGCCCAGGGCCGCAAAGGTGATCTTTGAACGCTTTATAAGCACTGCCGTAACCAGCATGAATACGATCGTAATGATGAGCACAAGATCACATACCGTGGAAACCATCAGATACTGCAATCCCCTGTAAATATACTCCTTTAAGGCAATATCCGTTCCCAGCTTGACGTAGGCCGTGTTGGGGAAAGGGAATCCGAAATAAAACAGCGAAAAGAGCTCCCAGAGGATAAACGGCAGCAGGCTCAGGATACCGACGGGGACAGCTTTTAAAAAGCTTATACGTTCCCTTTTTGCAATATAAATATAAAGAATGGCAGGGACAAACATGAGTACCGCATCCATTCTCGTCATAGCGATCAGGGAAACCAAAAACCCCATATACAGAAGCTGTTTTCCCGTATATGTTTCATGATTGTAATAATATTTAAAAAAAAGCGCGGCCAGGAAAAAGAGAAGGCAGTTTTCCAGACCGCTTGTCGTATAGCTCACAAACGCTTTCGAACCGACAAGCAAAAGGCCCGCACAGATAATCTGCCTTTTGTTTTTACAGAAATCATAAAGCACTATGTGCGCCGCGGCTGCCGAAAAAACAATGCAGATAAGAAGCGAGACCAGAAACATATTTCTGAACACAAAATATCCGCAGGCTATGACCAGGGTAAAAAGAGGGCACGAAGAAGCGCTCGCCCTTTCCCCGATGTTGTAAACAAAGCCGTTCCCTTCAACCAGGTGCTTTGCCATTACATAGGCATGATAAGCGTCATCACTCTGCCACGCAAGAAGCGTTATGATCAAAATAAATGCCGTAAGGCACAGAAATCTAAACTTATTGATGCTCTCCCCGAAATATTCAGAGAGCCTCTCCCTTATTTTCATTAATTCCCCTGATCTTCCCCTTATGCTCCCGATGTTATATTACTGCCGTCCAAAATGATACGGAGGTACCTTTACCTATTCCTAAACCATTACGTTTTTTTCGTTTTCCTTAAGCTTAAAAAGAATGCTCAGTGCTTCCGTCACGGATTTAAGCTTAAGGCTTGACTTCGATCCGACATAAGTGATCGGAACCTCTATGGCTTTTTTATTTCTGCAGTAATAGCGCATTTCCGTCTGATACATATGGCCTCTCGAAAGAAAGGCATCCAGATTCATGTTGCTGAGAACTTCCTTCTGAAACGCCTCAAATCCCGAGGTCATATCGTGAAGCCTCGTCCCAAGTACCAGATTCGAAAGAACGGTTCCTCCCGAGCTTAAAAACCGTCTGTAAAGAGGCTGGCTTTTGATGCCGCCGCCCTCAATAAACCTCGATCCCCAGACGCATTCATAGCCCTCATCAAGCTTTTCTATAAACTGCGGGATCTCCGAAGGCCTGTGGCTTCCCCCGCCGTCCATTTCAATTATCCGCTCGGCCCCGTCTGAAAGCGCCATCTTAAACCCGTAAAGATAGCAGGTTATGACGCCCTTTGATTCCTTATGAAAAATGAGCTTTATCCGGTCATACCGCTTTTCCATGCCGCGTATGATCTCTTCCGTCCTGTCCTTCGAATAGGAATCTATTACCGGATAAACATGCAGATTGTCATAAGGAAGCTCCATGATCTGACGAAGAACGGATTCCATTGTCTCCTCTTCGTTTGCCACGGGCATGACTATAATGGTTTTTTTCATATTCTGTATCCTTGTTTATATAATAAACGTGACAGGTCTTATCGGAACCTGTTTTTAAACATTCTGGTAAAAAACGCATTCTATGCGCCGAATTTTTTCCACCGGAAACGTTTTCCGCTTCAGGTAAGGTTTTGTTATCCTTAACCTTTTAATACCATGGCATCCGCAAGCTCTATCGCCCTGTCCACCACGACATCGGAATTATAATGCTGCCATTCGCCCCATCTGCCAAGACCGTAGATACCTCTTTCCTTCATAAAGGAGAGGAGTTTGTCCATTCCCTCGTTCTTGCCGATCGTATTTAAGGGGTATGCATATTCGTTTATAAAATAACAGGTGCTTTTTGTGGCTTCCGCATTAAATCTTGTAAGGTTTGTCTCGGTCCAGTAGCCCTTTGCGCCGGGACAGAAATTCTGCCTTGCGAGTATCCTGTGATAGCTGAGCCGGGGATCCGGATAATAGACCCAGTGAGCCTCATTATCAAAATCCTGTGCCCTGTAATCAACGACTATGGAGCTGAAACGCAGACCCTCGATCACCTTAATCATCTCCCCGGAAACCCCCTTAAGCTCTTTAAAGGATTTCCACGGGGCGGTGTTAATAATACGGTCGGCGCTGTAGGTACCGTTAACCGTCCTCTTTTCGCAGTCAAGGATCTCCGCTTTCTCATTGAGACAGAGTTTATCTTTAAGGGCTTCGCCCATCCTGAGCCAGACCTCTCCGTAGCCGTGCCTTTTGGGATAGTAAAACCTGGCATGCGCCGGCTGGCTTCCGTAAGCTTTTCTTTCAAGACAGCTTATCAAAGTCTCGTCAAATGAAACGTTCGGAAGCTTGTTAAGCCAATAGGTCCCGAGAGAATCAAGATCCTCGCCGAACATCTTTTTATTATACGGGATCATGTAATCCTCTGCGATCTTTTTCCCGAGCTTCCAATAGATCCAGTCCACGAACCTTTCCGGCATCGGAGTTCCCAGATTACATCCGGCTATCGCTATGGCCTTTAAGTATTCCACCTGGTCCTTAAGCTCCATCTGCCAGATATTCGCTTCTATGGGGCTGTTTATCAGGGTATCGTTTACAAAAATACGTGAATCCCGCTCATAGACATCCCATTCGCTTTCAGGCATGAACTTAAAGAGGAAGTCAACAACCTTCCGGTTTTTAACGTCAAGAAAATGACCGCCCCCGGTATCCAAGGGAGAACCGTCTTCGGATACGCTTCTGCAAAGTCCCCCGGCCTCCTTTTCCTGCTCTATTATAAGGAAATCATTTTCCCCCTGCTCTATAAGCCTGTGCGCAAACGAAAGCCCCGAAGGCCCTGCGCCGATGATCAGATATTTCATGTATTATAGTATACAATCAAATGCAGTAATCGTCAAAATAATAAATATGAAACGGTTTGACGGTTTTATAAGTCTTTATGATGAAGCAGTGTATTTGCCTCTTACGGATTTAAGAGCCCCTCTGCGATACACAGACCGCCTTTGTAATCATCTGTCAGCTCCCATTCAACCTTTACCAGATCCGCTCCGGTTATATCGACATCAAAGTCCACCGGCGCGGAAAGCTCGTTCATTGAAGGCGAAGTATAGATAAGGGTATCGCCGTTATATATCTTCACTATGCCGGCAGCTCCGCGTTCAAGGTTTGAGCATATGGTACCTGTCATTGTCCTGTACATTCCTTCGGCATTAAGGAAAGCATATTCGTTTCTGGTCTGGGCAAACAGGCCGTAATCATAGTCGTGCCCGCGGTTGTCCCAGTTTCCGTCGCCCCTTACGTTGCCTGCATCCACGATCCTTGATACGTTGATCTCAGCAGGCTCCGGATTTGCTACCGGCCAGACATCCGGAACCTGTACCGGTGCCAGATCCTCACTTCCTTTAGTATCGAAAACGGGCGCTATGGCGGGCTTCTCTCCTGCTGAAACTTCAGCGACAGGAGCCATTCCGACTGGAACACGGTTATTCCTGTAAAGCATGACCGCATTGAAGGTAAGAAGGCCGATGATGGCTGAAATGCCTGCTGCGACCAGGAAGCGCATTAAGCGTGAGGTCTGCCCGACATGGATATGGTTCGTGTTGTTGCTGTTTGAAACCCTGTTGTCAATGGCAGTGACGTGGGTCTGTCTGGCATCGGTTCTATCTGACCTGGGGCTGTAATTGTTTAAGGTTGCCCTGGGACTGTAGCTTACGGACGTTTTACTGACGTTAAGCGTCTGGTTATCTGCCTGTTTGTGAACGACCGAAGAATTGCCGGCCATCGGTTTAACTGCGCTGACCGCCGTATCGCCTGCCGGCATATAAGCGGCCGGGGTGTTGCCTGCCGGTTTGCCTGTACCGGCCTTCACGTTACCGGCCGGCCTGCAAACGGCAGGAGTGCTTTTTGCCGTCGTGTTACCGGCCGGCCTGCAAACGGCAGAGGTGCTTTTTGCCGTCGTGTTACCTGCCGGCCTATAAACGGCAGAGGTGCTTTCTGCCACCGGCCTGCTTCCCACAGCGGGCCTGCTGCCGGCCTTTCTGTTTGCAGCCGAAGCCCTGCTGCCGGACGAATCCCTGCTTTTCGAAGCGGAATAACCGGTTTCGTCTTCGTCATCAAACTCAAATACCCGGTAAAAATCCGCGGACCCGGACTTTTTCACCTCTGACTGAGGCGGGATTACGTTTCCTTCTGCATCCACTACATCGCCCATACCTCTGTAGTCTTCAAAGGAAATATCATCTGCGCTGTTTCCTTCAACAAGGCGCAGCCCTCTGCGGGCATCCACAGGAGCGAGGGCCGCCTGCCCGGATGTCGCGGGAAGGAAAAGGCCCCTGTTTTCTGAGTTTCCGATCATTTTGTTCATTGTATTTGCTGTTGTCCTCATCTCTTTTTCCTCCTGTATTCTACTGTTTTCGAGCTTTCATAGAAGAAGCGGCTTTTATACCTGTCTCTCTTTTATGCGTTAAGTATAATGATATAAGAAAGAAGAATAAACGGAACATTCACGGCAAAAAAGGGTCAAAAAACAGAAAAAACAGGTCAAGAGTCCGGAAATAGCCCTTCAGTCCTCCCGTTTTTCAAGCTCCTCGATCTTTTTATCGATCCGCCTGGTAAGCTCCGCTACAGACTCATCAGTGTCTGTATCTTTTGCCTTACGGGCTTCGCTCTGCCCGCTTTGCATACTCTGCTTTTCCTTCCGCTGCATAGCTATCCATTCCTCAAAGGTCGGAATATACTTTGTACCTTTCGAAGCCGTCTGATCCTGGGCGGCCTCAGTCTGGGCGGCCTCAGTCCGGGCCGTCTGATTCTGAGCAGCCCTGGCGGCATTTTCCTTGAGTCTGTTCTGGACAAAGGCCTTTATATCGAATATATGGGGCTCCTGCCAGTCAGTTTCCGATGACAATTCCAGAGGCCTTGAAAATTCTCCCCGGGTCTGGTATCCGGACATTTCTCCGGGGGAAAATAAATGGATAAAATCCGGAAGCCAGGTGACAAACTTTATTCCCCCTCTGAGCATGACAAGAGCCTGCCCGACATCCATTGCCGCTAAGGCATCGGGCATTATCAGAGGCACCTCTGAAGGGGAAGGCTCCCCGTCTCTTACAACCTTCTTCACCCCGCACAGCTCGGAAATCTCATTTAACGTCTTTAAATGATTTGTACGGTAGATTATCCGGGTATCGGTATTGTCAAGGATCGTCGAGGCTTTCGCCTCACCGTAAACATCCTTCAGCTGTGAAAGCGTCTGAAGGACATAGGCGATCCGGATATTTCTGGATCTTGCCGCACTTAACAGCTTTGGCAGGTTGCTTATGGCACCTCCGATATTTCCAAGCTCCTCGAGCACGATATTCAGCCTTACCGGAAGCTTTCCTCCGTACTCATCCTCCGCCAGACGTACAAAATGTGTCGACAGCTGCGAGACCAGAATTCCCGCCAGCTCATCATAAACATCCGTCTCGTCCGGAAGAATGATATATATAAGGAAAGGCTTGTCCCCCTTGAGGCTTAAAATATCAAGGGTATCATTCGAGATAAAGCTGCGGATAGCTTCGCTTCCTACAAGGTCTGAGAGCCCGTCAAGCATGACGCTTCGGATGCCTCCCTTTGTCTCAGGAGCGGTATTTATATAGCTTTCAAGGTGCATCGATACATTGTAATCATTCGGGAAAAACGAGGCCAGCCTGTTGATCAGAGCCGACGCCCCAAGCTTTTCCTCGCCCTTTGCTATCATCTGGTAAACGCTGGGAAGATTGATCTCCCAAGGCTCAGCCACAAGAAACAATAGATAAACCGCTCCAATAAATACTTTTCTTGCCTCCTGGATCCAAAAAGGATCCTTAGAATCCGGAGGGAGCGGATATTTATTCCTTGCAATCTCGCTGATCATCAGATGGCACAGCTCACGGGATTTAAGGTCCCCGTATCTATAAAGCTCATATGGAGCCGACAACGGATTCCAGGCAGTGTATTTCTTGTTGTACAGCTCCCTGAAATTAAAAATTTTTACGTAGTATCCCTTTGGAATAAAGGCCTTTGTGATTCTCAAAAGCTCACCCTTGGGATCTACGATAATTCCGCTCTCCATATTTTCAAAAAGCGACAGGGTTAACGGAACCGTGCCTCTCCTGCTCTTTCCGGAACCTGTAGAACCTAAGTACACCATATTCGACTCGCTGTCGCAGGCAAAACGCTTTCCCTTGTTGCAATAAGCGAGCGCCCCCGATCCGTTTTCCGTAAGCGAGCCCTCTATATCAAAGATTGACGACCAATTTCCCATGTCTGTTTCTCCTCTATTGAAAGGGATTTTTGCCCCTGAAATATCTGACTTACACTCTGAATAATCGAAGACGCCTCTATTATTTCAACTCTTACGATTCCGGGCCTCGCATCTTCAATTTTCTTTAAGGAATATTCCTCTGCCTGTTTAAGCTCCTTGCTGTAAAACAGAATAACTACTGCCCCGCAGGCCTCTTCATCAAGCTTTTCAAGGAAAAGCTCCAAAGGAAGCTCGGAGGTCGATTGTAAAAGCGCGTCAATGCTGAAGGCGATGACACCTTCGAAGGAATTTGTGTATACCGAGCTATTTTTTATATCAGAAAAGATCCTGCGGAGGTTTGGAAGAGTGCCGTCCATTCTGTACATGAGGAATTTGTCAAGGCCTGTGAACCTGACAAGCCCCTCCTCGTACAGAAGCCTTGCCGTATAAGCTGCTATTGCTTCCGAATCCCTCTTATCCTCTACGGAGATCAAAAGATCCGGGAAGCCTCCGCAGGCATTCTCTCTGCAGATATACATCTCTCTCTCTGATGAAAGCCTCGCGATGGCGTCAATTTCTCTCTTTACAGCTTTAAAATTGCTACTTTCTGTTGGGTCGTATCTGTTCATAATGGTGTCTCCTATATTTTTAATCCGCCGGAAATGCCGACATGGTCGATAAGCCCGTATCTTAAAGCTTCTTCGCTTCCAAGCCAGCAATCCCTCTCCATATCCCTGAGCACTGTCTTAAGGCTTCTATGGCAGAAGGAGGCATAGCAGGCCGCAAGCTCCTTCTTAGTCTGGAGGATCCGTTCCGCTGCTATGGAAATGTCCGTGGCCTGGCCCTCGGCGCCGCCCGAGGGCTGGTGGAGCATGATCTTTGCGTTTTTTAACGCGTATCTCTTCCCCTTGGTACCTGCTGCAAGTAAGAAGCTTGCCATGCTGGCCGCCAGCCCTACCGCGACCGTCACAATATCGCAGCGGCTCTCCTGCATCAGGTCATAAATCGCAAGCCCGTCGCTAACCGAGCCTCCAGGGCTGTTGATGAAGAGGCAGATATCCTTGCGGGATTTCTTATCCAAATACCTGAGGGCGGGAGCGATCACGGAATACAGATCCGAATTGATCGGCCCAGTAAGATAAATGACCCTGTTTTGCTCCAGTTCATAGCTGACAATGTCTGTCGCCCTGTTTTCGCCGTCTATTGTCGGCTGGATGTGTGGTAATATAATGCTCATTTCTTCTCCTTTTTAATTAGTGAAAGGCTGATTTAATCAGTTTTTCCTTAGGTTTTGTCCCTGAAATATGCGCTATACACTAAACAATGCCGTAATCTCTCTGCCTTAAACGCGATACTGATACAGGCCTGATTGAGACTGACAGCTCTTTGTGATATCATAAAGCTCAGAGCTTCGGGAAAATTCCGGGAAAACCTGTATAATATTTTCCCTCAGGCTTAACTTTAAACATCATTTTCTTTTTTCAGGCTCAGTATAAGGCTGCGGGTCATATTGCTCTACGGAACAAACGAAGGAAAACGGGTCATATTATGGATAAATCAGGTCAGGTAGCTTCAGGCGAAAACAATAATAAGAAAAATGGAAGGGAATATTTTACCCTCCGGGAGCTGTTTGATATTCTCTATGGAAAGCGTAAGGCAAAAGATTCTGTCCCTCTTTTTTCCGAAGCCGGAACGATGATCGAGGATATTATCAATGAAGAGATCGATAATTATTTCCTGAAAAATACGGCTGATCCGGAGGAGCTTAAGCGAAGCGAAAGTATCGGATCAAATTTTAACAGGTACAGAGCAGCCTCGGAAAAGCTTAAGCAATATCAGGTAAAAAAGCATGGTGAAGAGCAGCTGGGACAGTTTTTCTTTCCCCAGCTTACCGAAAGATACGGGGATCCGTATGCAGATTTGCAAAGATATAAAAGCGGCGATCCGAAAGAGGATATAAATGAAGGCGTACGCAAACGTCACTATGAGGGTAACGAGACCCTGGGCAGACATGTCGCAAGGCTTTTAAATCCATATACTAAAATCTCCAAAGCCGCCTCCTTAAAGGCCTTAAGCGAGGACCGGACATATATAGGCAGGGAGCTTTTAAAGAATGACTCTCTGTGGAACATGAAAAACCATTTCATGGCCGTTTATTTCATATTAAAAAAATCCGGTTACGACAAAAACGAATTTAATGATAAACTGCTTTCATTCCTTGATAAAACAGGATATATCGGAAAAATCGATCTTGAAAAAGCGGACGGATCCTATCCCGGAAAGGATATAAAAAGGGTTCTTGAAAGGATCAGAACGCTTCTTAATGCAGGAAAGGATGCCTTTGCTTTTTATGATCTGCTGCTGCTTGCCTGTTTTCAGGATGAGCTGACTACGGAGCTTGCGGATAATCTGCTCGGTTTTACCGAAGAAAGTCCCGGAACTGATAACCGGACGGAGTTTAATAAAGAAGGGTCACCCGGCTGGGCTGACGAGGGGATCAGGCCTTTAAGCGCTAATCCCTTCTGCAATACCTTTATTGAACGTCCGGGCCTTTTAAACGCACTTGAAGAAGGCTTCATACAGCATAAGCTCATCCTGCTTTCAGGCGTTACCGGAGAAGGCAAATCCGAAACGGCAAGAGCTTTTGTCCAAAGTGAAGAGAGAAAAAGAAAAGAAGGAAAATCAGCCCGTTTCCATCATTTCATCTGGCTGAGCTGCCCGGAAGAAAGCAGCCCGTCAGGCCTTGATCAGCTGATGAAGGTAAACGGCAGAAGCCTTAAGAACAAACCTGCTGCCTTAAGAAAGGATGTGCTGTATATTGCAGACGGGCTGAATACCTTAGGAAGAGGGATACTTTCTGACCTTCTCGAAAAAACAGGGGAAGCCGGCGTTCTTCTCACCTCCTTAAAAAGCTTTCCGCACGCTTTGGTGAAAACCTCTCCGGAAAAGTTTCTGGAAATACCTGTAGGGGAAAACGGTATAAGAAAAAGGGAATTTGCCAGGCAGGTCTTTCTGGCATACTTAGAGGTGAAAGCTCCGTGATCCCTGATTCCGGTACAATAACTCCTTTTGCGGACAATATCTGTTCCTTCTTTGGTTTTCATACCTTT
>JAIKXO010000056.1 GCA_024684065.1 Lachnospiraceae bacterium | reverse complement strand
GCATCCGGCACCTTATCTTCCTTAAGGCGCATCACCAGTCCATAGGTAATGGCGGTTTTACCCACTCCCGGTTCTCCGATGTGAAGAGGGTTATTCTTATCCTTCCTGCAGAGGATCTGTATGGTCCTCTCCAGCTCATCTTCCCTGCCGATAAGAGGGTTCACATCCTTAAGGGTGTCATTTAAGCAGGGGGCATAGAGCTTAAATCCTCTTCCTTCAGTTTCCTTATCCCCTTCAAGGCACACCTGCTCATTTGTACTTGCAGCGTCCCCTTCCAAGAATGAGAGTTCCTCAAGCATATCTGCTTCCGTAATGCCCTGCTGCTCCATATAATACAGGGCGTAACTGTCTTCCAGATTCCAGAGGGCGTGGACTAAGTGCCTTACATATACTTCCCCGCTGCCGCTGTTATAGGCGCTCTGCCCGGCAAACATCAGCATCTTATTAACCCCTGCCGACAGTTCCGGATCCTTCCCCTGAACCTTTTCCACATATTCTGCTATATATTCTCTTAGCATTTTCGAAAGGAGCTTAACGTCTCCTCCGCAGCCGGAAAAGGCCTCGATGAAAAGACCTTCCTCAGCAAGTATCAAAAGGATGGTCTCCGGGGTTACATATTCATATCCGTTTTCTTTAGCATATAAGACCGCACGATGAAGCACGGTCATGACTTCTTTAGACAGTTCCATCACGCTTCCTCCACAGTCATTCTGAAGGGATACCCTGAAGCCTTCGCCCTTGAAAGCGCGGTACTTACCTTCGTTGATGCAATGTCATAGGGATACTTCCCAACCACCGCCTGTCCTTTTTTATGAACGTTCAGCATGATGGCCTGGGCTGTAACCTCATCCTTATGAAAGATATCCACCAGCACTTCCACCACAAATTCCATTGAGGTGAAATCATCATTATACATAACTACGTTATACTGCCGTGGTTCCTTTATCCTGCTGTTGGTCCGTTCCTTTACCGAATCCTTTGTAGCCATTTTACTGTCCTTTCCGGAAAGCGACCCTTACCTTAATACACTATGGTCCTCTGCTTAATACGTTCCTTGAAGGTATCAGGAGTTTTTCCCCGGGTCTAATATTGTGTTTACATCCGCTTCAAGATATGGATTGATCCTCCGGATGAGTCCGGCCTCTTTCAGCATCTCCGACAGGTCATAGCCTATATCCTCGGACAGGCCTACAACCCTGTCCTTTAAATTCAATCTGTTCGGATGATACTTTGTATCTTCCCAGGCTTCTTTATCGCTGTGAAAAGCCGCCAGCTCCTCTATCCGCTTGGAAAACTCTCCCGTTTTATCAAGCTCTGTAAGCCGCCTGAAGGACCATTTGTAGAAGGGCATGTATGTGCGGTTCAGGAGAAAGAAGAGTTCCATAGCCGCTGTCATTCCCTGTATCCTGCAGGTCTCCGCCGCAACCATATCTCCCCGGGTCATACATCTCTGATAGTTAACCTGAAGGTTTGCGGAGTATTCATGCATTTTCTCCGAAATACGGATCCGCCATACATTATCAGGATAAAAACTTAGAAGAAGCCGCCGGAAAGCAGAAAACTCCCCGGCTCCGTCACAGAACACTTCGCCGTTCACAGCAGTGGCAAGACAGGAATGATCCAGATCGATCCACTGATCTTCCGTCATCACACAGTCTTTCGTGTTGCAGTCGATCCTCAGGATATTTGAGTAGAAATCATGGACTGTCATTACTCCCCGGCGCTCTTTCAGCCTTTCCGTAAAGTATGACCTCTCCTTTTCCTCAACGAGCTCATTATATGACTTATCCAGTTCTTCTCCGATCTCTCTGTAAATATCGTCTGTAAGCCATATACATACGCCGGTGCCGAAATCGTGATCCCTTGATATAGCGTCATCATATCCAAAGCAGTCACTTCCCTCTCCGGCTATTCCCACAGCTATCCTGTCTTCATATTCAGGGAAACGCTCCCGGATCATGGGCAAAACCTTATCTTCATAGAATCTGCGATTTTCCTCCGCCATCCGCTTCCTCTTCTATCCTTCTACTTTTACGAATTATTCTATGTTCTCCACATCCAGTAAATCCCGGTGTCCGATCGTTTTAAGCCAAGCTTTTCCTGTAATGCTATGGAAGCTGTGTTTTCCTTTTCAACATGGCAGAAGGGAATAAACCCCTGTTCGATCGTCCTTCGGATGAATTCCTTCTCCAAAGCCGTTGCATATCCTTTTCGTCTGTGCTCCGGTAAAACATTCAAAAGCCCCATACTTCCCTCAAGGTGCTCGCCTATGAATCCGACCGGCTTATCTCCGGCATAGCCCATGAGAATGTTACCCATTTTTACGGTCTGCTTTATTTCATCAGTGCTTATCAGATCATAGTTGGCAAAGATTACCGGAAGATCTTCAACCCCTGCCTTCCTTATCGTTATGCCTTCTGCTTCGGAGATGCTTTCACCGCAAAATACGTACTGATAACACCTTCTTACTTCCGTATATCCATACTTCTTAACCGCAACATCCCCTATGGCATCATCAGTGACCATCAGCAGATCATTGGTTTTAGTGAGGTGTTTATCGAGTATATCCATCCCCAGGTCAAAATCAACACATGCAAGAAAACAGCCCTTACTTATGCTGTCGTAAATGAAAAGCGATCTTTCGCTTTCCTCTATCACCTGTCCGGTGCCTCTCTTTAATATACGCTCAAATCCTGCATGCTGGATGGAATTTATGTTCATGATTTCTTTATCGGTTTCTGATCTATCAGCTGAGAAACCTGCCTTCTCTATTTCTTTATCAGCTTGGGATTTTTAACGCTTCCCTGATTACCGTTGAAGCTTCCCATAACAGCTATCTTAGCCGGAGCGATGATCAGCCCGATCACCATCCCAAAGAGAACAAGACATATCCCGGTCAGGGTCAATTCAGCAGTACTGCAGTTTCCGGTCCGTATTTTATGAATATATCCTTTTATCATGGTCCCTCCAATGAATATATATAGAATGAATATAGTATAACACAAAAAGGGATGAGCAAATGCCCATCCTTCACGCTTTTTCAGCATTTTTATCAAATACAGTCAAGTCGTTATAACTGTGTATCTATTTACTTTCGATAGATCTGTAAAATTGAACGGCTGCGGCAAGTTCGTCTTCGGTGGGGTTCTTTTTGTTCATGCCGCCGATAAGCTTAAGAGGTCCGAAAGTGTTGAATCCTTTGCAGCCGTATGTTCCGATGCTTTTTGCTCCACGGCTTTCGACAATGCCGCGGATATTCTCCGAGAAATCCTGGTCGTTGGCCGCGCAGGTATAGATGTAAAACGCCTTCTTTCCGGCGGGGATCAGGCCTGCAGCATTGTTCACAGGCTCATAGAATTTCTTGAATGCTATTCCCGAAGCAAAGCCGATAAGATCGTAGTCATCCCATGGAAATGAATCGGAAACATCTGAGGCCTCTACGAGTGTTACATTACATTGATCTGCAAGCCTTTCGCATACCTTTTTGGTGTTTCCGTGGTGTTTTGAAGCATAGATAATAACAGTTTTCATTTTGTATCCTCCTTTAGTGTATATCTCATATACAGTATAGTTACTATACTCTTTGGCCTAAAAAAGTACCGGTCATTGACCGGCCTTTTCTTCAGCCCTGTTCAGGACAGCTTGTCAAGTTCTTCCTCGAAGTCATGAAGGAAATCCAATGTGTATTTTTGAACATCTGCGGGTATGCCATCCATAAGTGCGGCAAACTTCTTACCCATGGTCTCGTGTTTTTTCCGGTGCTCATCACGTACTTTTTGACCCTTTTTTGTGAGATACAGGCTGAGTTTGGAATCTGATTCGGGAGAGATCCTCTTTTCAATAAGACCCTTGTCCTCAAGCCGGTATATCATCTGAGAAGCAGCTCCTTTGGTGATCCCTCTTACTTTTGCCAGCTCGGTAACACTGATCCCTTTCTGATCACCAATTATAGCCACGGTATGGATCTCAGGTTGGGTAAGAATGAGATCGGAACCGTACTTCTGCGGTTTCTTTTCATACTGGATGTATTTATGGATCGTTCTTTCCATCCACCAGGCCAGTTCTTGATAATCCTTCATAAACAGAGCACTCCTGTATAGGTATTAAACAGTATAGTAGCTATACACATCAGAAATCATTATACTCAACCGAATTAAAATTGCAAGTTTTTTTCTACAAGATATTTTTTTCAACAAGCCTACTCCTTACATCATCTGCACCTCTGTATAGTATTCCCATTCCTCCATACATTTTCCATTCTTCAATATTGGCTTCTAAGTCATCGATCAAGATACAATCCTCTCCGGTACAATAGTTTTTCTTTTCCTCACGATATACAATATTGACCTTAATATCAGTTGAAAGTAAACGATGTACCCATGAGATCTTATCTTCTCCCGCAGTAGTGATCCCTCTCTTGGGCTTAGGGATTCCTGTAAGGATCTCGCACTTATTTCCGTATTTCTCATAAAGCTCTCCGAAGAGTTCCAACGCTCCCGGCATCGGATCCAATTTGTCGTAAAAATGTGGAATCTTTCTTATCCTCTCCCACATCAGATCATCCTCTGCCTTGGAACGTCCTTCTCCCTGCTTAATTGGCGACATTTCACACAGTTTGCTTACACCGCCATCAAAATCCGCAAGAACTCCGTCCATATCAAAGTATATCTTTTGTATCATATGTGCCTCCCTTCAAATTCCTTCCTGTAGCAACCGAGCGACCAGCTGAAAGAGGATCATACTTCTCACTTCATTCTTTAATTATTTCGTACGATACAGTATAATCTTTTTTACTCATAAAAGAAATACCTATGATCGGGGTGATGTGAAAGATGGTTGTGGAGCTAAAAGATACTTCAAAAGTAAAAGATCTGTTTGCGGGGTGGCAGGAAACATTGATCTATTCCTGTCTTCAGAAGGTTATGGGAAAAATCTATGTTACCGATCCCGATGAACCGGTTTCCGCTTTGGCATATATAGGCTGCTTTGGCTTTTTTGCGGGGAAACCTGATCGTGAGCTTGTAGAGGGCAAGCCTGAAGGTTTTTCAATACTGGTTCCGCAGAATGAAGCATGGGAAAAAGCTATAGAGGACATATACGCAAATGCCAGGAAGGTTACAAGATATGCCATTAAGAAGGATACCCGCTTCGATACGGCTGCTTTGCAAAAGAACATTGACATGCTTCCAAAGGGATATGAGATAAGAGAAATCGATTCTGATCTATATGACAGGTGCCCGGAATCCCCCGTAACCCGCGATTTTGTTTCTTCTTTTGCCAACAAGAAGCAGTTTCTTGATATCGGTAGGGGAGTCGTTATTTTGAAAGACGACAAAATTGTTTCCGGTGCATCCTCATTTAGCAGATACAATGAAGGAATAGAAATAGAAGTTGATACTGTAGAGACTGAAAGAAGAAAGCATCTTGCAACTATTGTATGTTCAGCGCTTATCCTCAGATGTCTGAAGGAAGGCCTGTATCCCAGCTGGGATGCACAAAACATGAATTCCGTCCGCTTAGCCGAAAAGCTTGGTTACGAGTTTGACCACGAATACACGGCATATGAAGTGGATAGTGTGGTAAACAGATTTTAAGAAAAAATCGCATCTTCTTCAGCCGCATTTTTCAGGACAGTGTATCCTGGCGATCACAGCAGGAGATTTTGACGGCAACAGTTAGAATAAGATCCAATTCTGTCATTTTGAAACATTCATAAAAAAGAATGACAAAACCCACAGGATGACAAAAACGGCACTGATGATCCAGAAAGCCTTTGTTCCGTGTATCTTCAAAGGATCTTTTTGTACATACTCTTCAGCAGAGTCGGTCCAGACCTTGTTATCTGATTCCGATACGGACGCATCAAACAGCGATGAGAAAAAGGTATCGATGTCTTCCTTTAGGAGATAGGGTACGCTTATAGTATCGTTCTCCCAGACATATCTGACCCTAATCACGGTTTTATCCGCCGCACTTTCAAATCTTACGGCATATTTCTGGGGTAGCGAAACAAACATTCCGCCTGTGTCTTCTGCCCGATCGATAAAAGATATGTATAATATACCGTCCTCTGTCTTAGTCTCATACTCAGACAGCTTTCCCGGGACTGGTATTCCTATCCGGTCCTGGCACTGGCCTGCAGAAAGATCTGTCTCATAGACAAAATCAAGCCTTCCGGCCCGCTCGTCCTCTATCTTCATCTGGATATTTAGGTTTAATTTGTACCCTGTTGGCATATATTACCGCTTTACGTATCTCATATTTATGAACCACTAACCCCGTCCCTAAGGGTCATGGCTTCTTTTTCGTTGTTATTTATTACTGAATTTAAGTTATTCAGAGCATCTTTAGCGGCATCTGCCGATATGGATGCGGCAAGCTGTGTAGTTCTTTTCGATTCCTATTCTTATCCAGGAATTCTCTCCTTCGATCACATTGTTTTTATGACCTTCAATGATCTCCCTAATGGAATCGCTGATCTTTTCCTCTGGAACCAATTCTGAGTTCTCGTCTATAATATCAAAACCGGAATAAACCACATTAACATCAGGTGCTGAAAGAAAGGCCGCTCTTGTTTCCTCCAGCCTTCCGGGGTCGGAGCGGTCATCATCATCGATATAGAGGATAAAGGGCGCGCCCATTTCATAAGCAGCTTTAATACCAAGGTTTCTTGCCGGACCGGGGCCTATATGCTGAGGGGAATAGATAACTTTTACCTTAGAACCAAGCTCATTTTCTATCTGCTTAAGGTGTGCAATGGCTTCTTCTTTAGTCGAATGATCATCGACGATTGTACCAAATCGCTTACGCGATGGCCATCGTTAAGTTCTGAGTTTCTCTCACATTCTATGTATCAAAAAAAGGTAGCATTGTTCGTCTGAATAGGTTATCTTATAGTTCTCGACGCTATAAGAAAGACAAACAAAACTACCTTGATGCCTATTCTAACACGCCTTGCGAATTATAACAATCACATCCCGAGACCTCCTCCACTGTCGGATGTTTCCGCTACCGTAAACATTCAAACAGAAAGGAGAGTCTTATGGACTTCTTAAAAGAATACAGGGATATGATCTCCCTTCGTGGCCTTACCGACCACACCGTCAAATCTTACAGCACTTATCTCCGCGCTTATCTGGAATTCATCTCCGACAAGCTTCACAAGCATCCTTCGCAGGTCACGTATGGCGAGATGCGGAGGTTCATCGACGACATCCAGTCCTCCCGCGAGCTTTCGGACCGCACCGTCAACTGTATCATCGCTCAGCTGAGGTTCTTCACCTTGTACGTCATGCACAAGCCCTGGGATCCCACACAGCTTCCGCAGAGGAGGTTTGACACATATCTGCCCTATGTCCCTTCCCAAGAGGATGCCCTCATGTTCATCGATTCATTCACCGACCTGAAGCCCAAGGCCATGGTATCTCTGCTCTACGGCTCCGGCCTCAGGATCGGCGAGTGCTGCTCCCTCATGTATGAGGATATCGGCCGCAAAAACCTCTGCGTCCATGTGCGGCACTCCAAGAACCGCTCTGACCGCTATGCCGTGCTCTCGGAGTACTCCCTCGACCTGCTCACGGAATACTGGTTCGAATACGGCAAGCCCACAGGCTATCTGTTCCCGAAGCAGACGAACTCCGACGCTCCCATAGACACATTCTACCTCAGCAGGCACATCCGCACCCACGAGGAGGAGCTCGGATGGGAGAGGAAGCTTACCTGCCATTCCTTCCGCCACGCCTTCGGGACGCACCTCTATGAGCAGGGTGCCGACCTTTTGACCATAAAGGAACTCCTCGGCCATAGATCGCTATCGTCCACCCTCATCTACATACATCTCGCGGCTGCATCCTCCAAAAAGGCGTTCAGCCCTCTCGACAGAAGGATAGGGGGTGGCGGGATTGGCTGATCTTAAGATCCAGCAGGTGTTCCGGGATTCCTGGGATGCCTATAGGAAAAAACATCATGTCACAGAAGAACAATCCAAGGCTGCGATCTCCATCATCTCTTGCAAGACAGGTGCCCTTGGCTGTAACGTGAGCGTGTGTGAGGAATGTGGGCATGAGGAGATCCGCAATAACTCATGCCGCAACCGTCACTGCCCCAACTGCCAGGCTGTGATGAAAGAGCTCTGGATGGATGCGCGCCGTTCCGAGGTCATCGATGGCGCATACTTCCATGTGGTGTTTACCGTTCCCTCTGAGCTCAATCCTCTTATATACTCCAACCAGAAGCTGCTTTATGCCCTCCTTCATGAGGCATCGTCGAAAACCCTGCTGGAACTGTCTTCTGACCCTAAATATCTTGGAGCCATCCCGGCAGTCATACAGGTTCTGCATACATGGGGACAGACTCTTAATTACCATCCGCATATCCACTGCATCCTTTCCGGCGCCGGGCTCGACAGCCTTATGAAGCTTGTCGGCGGGAAAGAAGGCTTTCTCATTCCTGTAAGGGTGCTGGGAGCCAAGTTCAAAGGCAAGTTCCTGGACTCCCTTGACAGATTTTATAAGGACGGAACCCTCGTGCTTCCCGGCAGCTGCAGAAGTCTTGAAATCCCGCGTGAATGGGGCGCGTTCAGGGACTCCCTATATCGGAAGGACTGGTGCCCCTATATCAAGGAGACCTTCAACGGCTTTGGGAACGCCATCGACTATCTCGGCCGCTATACCCACCGCATAGCCATATCCAACAGCCGCATAGTGGAGGTCACGGATACGCAGGTGACCTTCAATGCCAGGGATTACCGTACCGGTAAAACCGATCTTGTAACAGTGACTCACGATGAATTCATAAGGCGTTTCCTTCAGCATGTTCTTCCTAAGGGCTTTCAGAAGATACGCTATTATGGGTTGCTCACTAACAGCCGCAAAAAGAAACTCCTCGCCATAGTGTTCAACATCCAGAAACGCCGCAGGCATGAATCTAAATATGCCAGGATGGATACTGAAACCAGGCTGTTTGAGATGTTCCGCATAGACGTCCATCTATGCCCGTGTTGCGGGAGCCATTCCATGTTCAGCAGATACAGGACGTTCTTGGGGACTCCGGCGGCTACGGGATAACCAGGTATAACTGATCGCCTTTTTGAAACCGCCTGTTGGACGGTTTATTAGTCGTGCGCCGAACCGTTGAAAATACGCCGTTCTTTAGGGATTTTCAATGTGCTTTTGCCCAGAAATCCGATTTTGGCCGAAAAGAGGATTCGAACAATTTCCATACATGGCTATCCGGCCGCGATCTGGTACAATAGTGTAGAACCACATTCAGAGCAGAGCAGGTTTTATGCCTGATCTGCTCTTATTTCTGCTCTGAATGTGGTACTACACTTGGATATTATACCATATTTGGTAGAAATATCTCTATAGAGCTTAATTGTCATTCCTAACGCAAATTCCTGAAACGAAATCCTTTTGCAATAGGTTTGACAATCTTTTATTACATGTCACCTTAACAGCATATCCATAGGTATTTGTCAACAGTTGTGTCATTCAGCCAAACAACATCAATTTCAGATTATATCAGCATTTCTATTGCAAAACTGATTTTGCGCTGGCTCTGAAAATTTCGCTGTAATTAGCCAAAGCCTCATATACTG
>JAIKXO010000034.1 GCA_024684065.1 Lachnospiraceae bacterium | reverse complement strand
TGGGTTGTAGTGCCGAATCGGGATCGGGATATCTGCTTACCGCCCTTGCTTTCGGACTTGCCATAGTTGCGGAAGCTTACTGCATCGGAAATATAAGCGGATGTCATGTTAATCCGGCTGTAAGTCTTGCGGTACTTATTTCCGGCGGCATGAAGAAAAAAGATATCTTCACATACATCATCGCCCAGGTTCTCGGTGCTTTTGTCGGATCTGCGATCCTCTTTGTGATATTCGCATTCGGAAATGTGTCTGACCAGACCGGAGGTTTTGGTGCCAACGGAATTTCAGGTGTCGGCGATAATCCGATTATCGGACTTCTGGTAGAGATCGTCCTCACCTTCATTTTCGTTCTCACGATACTCGGAGTTACTTCAAAAAAGGCAAACCACGGCTCTTTCGGCGGACTTGTGATAGGACTTACACTTACCTTTGTGCATATCCTTGGCATCGGTCTTACCGGAACCAGTGTTAATCCCGCAAGAAGTATAGCACCCGCTGTTTTTGCCCTTATAACGGGAAACAGTGAGCCCCTTGCATGTCTCTGGATATTCATCGTGGGACCCTTCATCGGTGCCATTCTTGCCGCACTTACCTACAGGTCTTTGGAAAAATAGGAATTAAGGACATAAGCGTATGTTGAAAAACTGCCCGGGATACCGATCATGTGCGGCTTCCCGGGCTTATCATTCGGCCGGTAATACAACAGCTTTGAATTAAAGGAGGTTTTTATGGCAAATATGATCATGCGTTTCCCCGGGGGACTGCCAAAAGCACTGACATTAAGCTATGATGACGGTGTTGAGCAGGATATAAAGCTTATAGAGATAGCGAAAAAGCACGGCCTTAAGGGGACCTTTAATCTTAATTCGGGATGTTTTGCGCCTGAGGGAAAAGTATATGAACCGGGCACGATCCACAGAAGAATGTCTGAAAAA
The DNA here is from genome assembly GCA_024684065.1 of Lachnospiraceae bacterium. Next base: position 1,429 of record JAIKXO010000034.1, on the reverse strand, counting down.
AGGGTTAAGGAGGTCTATACGGACTGCGGCTGGGAGATAGCGGCACATGCATATACCCATCCCTCCCTGGCAGGGCTCACTCCGGCGGCCGTAACCGATGAGATCCTTAAAGACCGCAAGGCGCTCGAGGAGCTTTTCAAAACGATGGTAAGGGGCTTTGCCTATCCCTATGGGGCTTTTGATGATGCCTGTGTGTCGGCACTTAAAAGCTGCGGCATCTGTTACGCAAGGACCGTTGAAGCCACCCATGATTTCCATCTTCCCAAGGACTGGCTGAGACTTCCCGCAACCTGTCATCACAAGGATGAAAGGCTTATGGAGCTGGCGGTAAAATTCGTTGAGACTAAGAACTGGTGGGATCCCATGCTTTTTTACCTGTGGGGTCACAGTTATGAGTTTGAGGCTGATGATAACTGGGATGTGATCGAGGAATTCGGAAATATCGCCGGCGGAAGAGATGATATATGGTATGCCACAAATATTGAGGTATATGATTACTGCAGCGCCTTTAAAAATCTTATCTTTAATGCGGCAATGAATGAGTGCTATAATCCCTCGGCAGCGGATGTATGGTTTGCCTACGGTGATAAAGAGGTATATGCGCCTGCCGGGAAGAAGACCGCCTTTTAGGCGATCGGGCGGCTGTTTTCAGGGCTGCTGCCGTTCATATTTTTTTCTCATATGGCTTGACAATAAACAGTGTTTTAAGTACAATAATTTTTGCTGTGGAAAACGGCGTTTCGGGATCGTCTTAAGATCCTTATGTGGCGAGATGGCTCAACTGGCTAGAGCGTCCGGTTCATACCCGGGAGGTTGAGAGTTCAAGTCTCTCTCTCGCTACTTTAAAAAGAACCCTCGAAAGTGTTTAAATAAAGGCTTTCGGGGGCTTTTTGTTTTTGCTTATTTCTTCATTTCATGCAGCTTATTTATCCTGCATTCCCGTGACACCACACTAGGTTGTCACTATGAAAATAGCCGCAAATGCTGATATAATCAGCTGATTTCGCATCGAAACACTTGACATATTCATAGTTATGTAATATAATACGTAACTAGGAGGGACAGTAAATGTCATACGTCAATCAATTCGATAAACGAAGCGGCATAACCTATGTTTACGAATCTGTTTCCTACTGGGACAAGGAAAAGAAACAGCCTCGTTCCAAGAGGAAGCTGATCGGAAGATTGGATCCGGAAACCGGAGACATAATCCCGACCGATGGTCGCGGCAAACGCCGCACCCAGAAGCACCTTGAAAATCCCGCCAAGAGAGGACCTGTTCCTATACCAAAAACGGAACGCCTCTTCTATGGTGCCACGTACCTTTTAGATCAGATAGGCCAAGAAACCGGGATAACAGCAGATCTAAAGACCTGCTTTCCAAAGACTTATAAACAGATTCTGTCAGTTGCTTACTATCTGATCCTGG
>JAIKXO010000027.1 GCA_024684065.1 Lachnospiraceae bacterium | reverse complement strand
TTTTTAAGCTCTTCTATGGCTTTTCTGCTGTCCTCCCTTATGGTGTCGGAAACGGCTATGATCCCCTTAAACCTGCCGCCTTCGGCAAACAAAAGAGGAGTCTTTCCCAGATTTGAAAGCTCATCAAGTCTTATTTCCGTTTCCCTGCTTATCTCTGCCTTTGCACTGATAAAACGCAGGTTCCCGCCCGCGGCTTCATTCCCCTTTATCTTTCCGGACAGGCCGTTTCCGGCATGGGCTTTAAAGTCGTTAAGCTCCTCTGGCTCTGTCCCTTTTTCGGAGGCATAGGCAGTCACCGCTTTCGAAAGCGGATGTTCGCTCTTTATCTCAAGGCTGTACGCGAGCTTCAGCAGCTCATCTTCGGAAACTCCGTCCGCGGGAATAACATCGGTGACTTCAGGCTCTCCGTTTGTTATGGTTCCTGTCTTGTCAAGAGCAGCTATCCGGATGTTTCCCGTTTCCTGAAGAGCCTCTGCATTTTTAAAGAGAATACCGTTCCTTGCGCCCACCCCGCTTCCAACCATGATGGAAACCGGGGTCGCAAGCCCTAAGGCACAGGGGCAGCTGACTACCAGTACACAGATCCCCCTGGCAAGGGAAAAACCGACCGTTTCCCCGGCAAGGAGCCAGAGTACAAACGTCAGAAGCGCTATGATGATCACTGCCGGGACAAAGATCCCCGAGATCCTGTCCGCAAGCTTCTGGACCGGCGCCTTTGTAGCGGCTGCATCGCTCACCATCTTTATGATCTGGGAAAGAGTGGTGTCCTCTCCAACCCTTGAGGCTTCACATTTGAGAAAGCCTGAACTGTTGATCGTAGCGGAGGATACCGTATCTCCCGCTGCCTTATCCACGGGAATGCTCTCTCCCGTAAGAGCCGCCTCATTGACCGCGCTCTCGCCCTCAAGCACTGTCCCGTCCACCGGAATACTCTCTCCGGGCCTTACGAGGAAAATATCCCCCTTTTTTACTTCATCGACGGAAACGCTTATCTCCCTGCCGTCCCTTAATATATTGGCAGTCTGGGGCGCAAGCTCCATCAGGCTCTTTAAGGCGTCCGTGGTCCTGCCCTTCGAATAGGACTCAAGCATCTTGCCCACGGTAATGAGCGTAAGTATCATGGCGGCTGCTTCAAAGTAAAACTCATGGGAATAGTGCGCCATCATCTCTTCATTGCCCTTTACCCCTGCATCCGTCATCGCAAAGAGCATAACCACAGAATATATAAACGCGGCTGCGGAGCCTAAGGCTATAAGACTGTCCATATTCGGCGCCCTGTGGGCAAGGCTCTTAAAACCGCTTATGAAGAAACGCTGGTTTATGACCATAACTATGGCCGAAAGAAGGAGCTCGACAAGCCCCAAAGCTATATGATTTCCCTCAAAAAACGGAGGGACCGGAAGCCCGAACATCCCGTGCCCCATCGAGAAATACATAAGAATGAGGAGAAAAATCACGGAATAAATAAGCCTTTTCCTTAAGAGAGGGGTTGTCTTATCCTTTAACGCCTCCTCCTCGGCCCTGAGCTTTTCGGAATATGACGCCGTACCTTTATTATCCGCTTCATCCTTTAGGGATGCGCCATAGCCGGCCTCCTCAACCGCTTTGATGACCCCCTGAGGATCAACACTTCCTTCTACCGACATGGAATTTGTGAGAAGGCTCACGCTGCATGAGGAAACGCCTTCAAGTTGCGAAACCGCCTTCTCGACCCTCGCCTGGCATGCCGCGCAGGTCATTCCGGTAACTAAATACTTTTCCATAAGAAATATCCTTTTTATATATTCAGCAGCCTGTCAGAACCCGATCGGTCTGTCTGCATCGGGAATTGAAGGCCACAGTTACGACAAAGGCGCCAAAAGGCACATGATACCTTTGACGCCTTGCATATATGATACATTTCGGAGCTTTTTATGTCAAATCACATTCAGCCTGCCTTAAGCTTAGCCTTCTTGTTTTTCTTAAGTACGCCCGCCTCGGTAAGGACATCCTCCACGGTATCCACCGGGATTATTTCGAGGGCCTCCTTAACCTCTTTTGCAACATCCTTAAGGTCAAACTCATTATCTCGGGGAATAAACACCTTCTTAACTCCCGCGCGGTGTGCCGCCATAAGCTTTTCAGGGAGCCCTCCTATAGGATTTACATTTCCCTGCAGGGAAACCTCCCCCGTCATCGCAAGCCTTGGAGTAACGGCATTCCCGGTCACAAGGGAAGCGATGGCCGTCGTAAGCGTGATCCCCGCGGAAGGCCCGTCCTTTGGCGTCGCCCCGTCCGGTACATGGATATGGAGGTCGTTCTTTGAAAACAGCTCTGCCTTATCCGGCAATAACGCCTTTACAAGGCTGACCGCGATCTGAGCCGACTCCTTCATGACATCCCCCAGCTGGCCGGTGATGATAAGCTTCCCCGAACCCCTCGTGAACATAGTCTCAATATAGAGTATGTCTCCTCCTACGCTCGTCCAGGCAAGCCCTGTTACGATTCCGGGATTTGCTTTCTTCTTGACAAATTTATGATGTACAGGGCTCATGTCAAGGAAATCCTTGAGGTTATCGGGGGTAACCGTGATCTTGATAATATTGGAGGGCAGATTTTCGATCTCTTCAGTCTTTTCAGCTTTGTCAGCCTCTGTGTCTGTTTCAGCTGATGCTATAATTTCAGTGTTTCCGGCTTCCGCTTCTTTTTCAGTGAAAGAGCCGGTTTCCGGCACAGGCCCCGTTTCAGATCCGGAATCCTTACCTGATCCGGCAGGTGCATTACCCGGCTCTGCAGTATTTATTATTTCATCGGCATCTGTACTTCCATCTCCTTCGGATACGAAGCTGCCTGCATTATCAGTAAGCCCGGGCACCTGATCCTGATCTTTCGTCCCTTCCTTCTTCTCCGCCTGCGGATCCTTATAATTTTCCACAAGCTTCACCGCGGCTGATCTGCATATCGTGTCTATCCTCTTCTTAAGCCCCCTGACCCCGGCTTCTCTGGTATAATCCTCGATTATCTTATCAAGAGCCTCATCAGTGATCTCAAGAGTCCCCTCAGGGATCCCGACAGCTTTCAAGGCCTTTGGCACAAGATGCTCCTTGGCTATCGAAAGCTTATCGATAGGGGTATAGCCCTGGAAATCTATTACCTCCATACGGTTTAAAAGGGGCTCCGGAATGGTGTCCAAGGTATTTGCGGTACATATAAAGAGCACATCCGAAAGATCATAGGGCACATTCAGATAATGATCCGTAAAGGTACTGTTCTGCTCAGGATCAAGCACCTCCAGGAGGGCGCTTGCCGGATCCCCGTTATAGCTCTGGGAGAGCTTGTCCACCTCGTCAAGAACCATAACTGGATTAGATACTCCGCTCTTTTCTATTCCGTCAATGATCCTTCCCGGCATCGAACCGATATAGGTACGCCTGTGCCCCCTGATATCGGCTTCGTCCCTGACACCTCCTAAGCTGACCCTTACATACTTTCTGTCGAGTGCTCTGGCGATGCTCTGACCGATGCTCGTCTTCCCGGTCCCGGGAGCTCCCACAAAGAGAAGGATCGAACCCGACTGTTCGCCCTTAAGGTTCATGACGGCTATCTGCTCGATGATCCTTTTCTTGACTTTTTTCAGCCCGAAATGATCCTCCTCAAGCACAGCTCTGGCATCATCAAGCTTGATCGTCTTAGCCTCCTCCTTGTCCCAGGGAAGAGAGGTAAGAAAATCCAGGTAATCAAGCAGCATCCCCGATTCCGCGCTGTTATGCCCTTCCGATTTAAGCCGGTTCAGTATCTTGCGGCCTTCCTTCTTTGCCGTCTCGTTCATATTGGACTCCTCGAGCTTTAATTCAAGGCGTCTTATATCCGAAACACTTTCCGGATGGAGATCATCCATTTCCTTCTGAAGATATTCCATCTGCTTCTTAATGGCGGACTCCCTGTATATCTTCTGATAATCCTCTTCCTGGGCAGTCTTGGCCTGGGCCTGTACCTTGGTAAGCTCGAGATTTTCATAGATCATCTTCTCAAGCATATCAAACCGTTTCCGGAGGCTGTCCTCCGCAAGGACCGCATAACGGTCCTTATTGGGATTTATCATCCACGGCGACATGGCGGCCGCAATCTCCGATATTCTCGACCATCTGGCGGCATATCCCCTTATCACCGCTCCCATCTGATAGTTATCGGAAAAACGGACGATATCGCTTTTTAAGGTCATCAGTCTCTTTTCCGCTTCTTCCCTGTCAAGATCATCGATATCGCCCCTCTTCTCGATGGATAGATCTATGGCGTGGCTGGGAAAGACCGTAACCTCAGTAATGTTGATCCTGTTTTTTAAGTGAATTACGATATAGCCGTTTTCGTTGACCTCTATAATGGAGCCCGTTATCCCTATGGGATAGAAGCTGTCACTCTGCATATCGCTTCTTGAGAGCTCCTCCTTCAGGATGACGATGGTGATCCTGTCGTCAACAACGGGAACCTTTCCCGTCATTTTCTGATAATAATCGGTTTTGAGATATATAT
>JAIKXO010000024.1 GCA_024684065.1 Lachnospiraceae bacterium | reverse complement strand
GCAAAAATTGTTTCTTAAAACTTGATTCGTTTGGAAAACAGCAGTATAATAGATACGAACAAAAAATGCATCTATGTGCGAAAATAGTTCGGAGGCAAACAGAGTGGAAATTAAAAGAGATCGGTATCTGAAGCAGATTATTAAGAAAAGAGATAATGGGCGGGTCAAGATCATCACCGGAATTCGACGCTGTGGAAAATCATACCTGTTGTTCGAGCTGTACAAAAAATATCTTCTTGATGAAGGGATTGAGGAAAGTCAGATCATCGAAGTGCAACTGGACGAAATAGATAACATTAAATATAGAAATCCGTTCGTGCTTAACGATTATATCAAGGGGCAGATCAAGGACAGAGAAAAACGATATTATGTGATGATCGATGAAGTACAGTTATGTGCGGAGGTTCCCAATCCTTACGTCGGGAATAATGATGAGAAGGTCACATTCATTGATGCCATTATGGGATTGATGAAGATGAAAAATGCAGACATCTATGTGACAGGCAGCAATTCGAAAATGCTTTCTCAAGAGGTTCTTACACAGTTTCGTGACAGAGGTGATGAAATCCACCTGCAGCCATTATCTTATGCCGAATTTAAAGCGTGTTATCCTGATCAGGAACATGCTTGGCGCGATTATTGTATATTTGGTGGAATGCCTTATGTGCTACAACTGGAAACCCGGGAAGAGAAAAGCCGGTATTTGAAAGACCTGTTTGATGAGACATACCTGAAAGACATTGTTGAACGCAAGGATATCAGAAATGATCAGGAAATCCTTGAAATACTTTTGGATTATATTTCGTCAGCAATTGGCTCACTTACTAACCCATCGAAACTGGAGAACCGATTTCTTTCAGAGAAGAAGATCAAAGTTACGCACACTACGATTTCGAAGTACCTGGATTATTTTAAGGAAGCCTATATCATCAATTCAGCAAAAAGATACGATGTAAAAGGATCGGCTTACTTCGACACGCCGCTGAAATACTATTATTCGGACATCGGACTCAGGAATGCAAGGCTTAATTTCCGGCAGATTGAAGAAGGCCACATCATGGAAAATATAATCTATAATGAACTGATCTGCAGGGGATACAATGTGGATGTAGGGGTCGTCGGATATTCGAAGAATGAAAAAGATGATACCGGAAAGGTTAAGTCTGTACGCGTTCAGTTGGAAGTTGATTTCGTGGTAAACAGAGGTAATCAGCGTTACTACATTCAGTCCGCGTTGAATGTAGATTCACAGGAAAAACAGGATCAGGAAACAAACTCGCTGAAAAGGATAGGTGATTCTTTTAGAAAGATTGTTATCGTTAAGGACGATATCATTCCATGGCATGATGAAAAAGGAATCCTATACATAGGTGTACAGGAATTCCTCTTAAACGAAAATGCCATAGATTCATAAGGTTCAAAGGAGGTATTTCCATGAATCTGATGCCGGCATTACCGGAAAGTATATTTGATATCGCATATTTGGGTTTTGCGATCATAAGCGGTATCCTGCTGCTTAAAAAAGCCGGTGGCAGAAAAGAGACCGCCCTGATGGGAACTGCAGCACTGGTCCTTGGGATTGGTGATGCATTTCACCTGATTCCGAGAGTCCTTGCATATTGGATCGCAGGAGATTTCACCGCTTCTCTTGGGATCGGAAAACTCATTACATCCGTGACGATGACTGCGTTTTATCTGCTTGTGGAATACATCCGGCTGCATCGATTCCATAAAGGACAGAAGAGCACGATAACCATTGTGTTATGGACACTGTCAGCCATCAGGATCGTGTTGTGTCTGTTCCCGCAGAATGCATGGACATCACCCGATGCGCCGCTTAGCTGGGGAATCTTGCGGAATATCCCGTTTGTGATGATCGGCATCATAACGGTCGCGCTGTGGTTCATAGATGCCAAGAGCGACAGGATATTCAGGTTCCTGTATCTGGCGGTCCTCATGTCCTTTGCATTCTATCTTCCGGTTGTGGTGTTCACAGATGCGATTCCTTTGATCGGCATGCTGATGCTGCCAAAGACCGTGATGTATATCTGGATCATCTGTATGTTCAGGAGAGCAAAATGAACCCCTAACCCCGTCCCAAAGAGTCCATTTCTGTTTACTGCTCAACAATTATCCCCCCAAAATAGTCCGGATTCCCTTCGCTGTCACTTAAAATAAACGCTCTTGTTGTCAGCATGACATATTTCCCGTCTGCCATGCGGGCACGGTAATAGATCTTCGTAACCTCCGCGTTTCCGCATATGGCTGCATCAACGGCCTGCCGGTATATCTGAAGATCATCCGGGTGAATGTAATCCTGCCAGATGCGATCCGCATGATACATATATTCTGAATCCAGATCAAAATCATCAACAAGCGGAAGCGACCATCTGGAAAAATCATATTTCATATCATTCAGATAAACGTACCCCTCGCCTGCGACCGTATATAATGCGCCAAACATGGCATCCAACATGCGCCTTCTGTCATCGGGTATTTTGGCTTCGATCTTTTCCATGCCGGCATATCCGTCAATGAGATGCGCAGACTTTAATTCATTCTTTGTGGCATACATCAGCTCGTCTGCCCGTGCATAAACATCATCAACTTTCTGATCCTTTCCGGGATCATATTCCGACATTCCGCATGCCACCACAGGTCCGGACCGGGATCGTTTATTGGCTAAAGATTCCTCTTTCAGCTTACTGAGCAGATGCTCACGCTGTTCATAGTCTTCGCCTTTTGCGATCGCAACAAATTCATCCCCGCCCACGCGGAATACCGCACTGTGCTCGAAGACTTCGCATACCATACGGCTCGCTCTTTGGATCACTTCGTCTCCGAAACTGTGCCCCCTGGTATCGTTGATCTGTTTCAGGTCATTGATGTCACACATGACGATCGCAAACGGCTCGGCAAGCGCCCCGCTTTTCAGCTTTGCGTCTACGGATGCGGCATATTCCATAAAAGCGTTTTTATTCCGTATTCCGGTCAGATCATCAAGCCTTGCCATACGTTTTGCAGACTGCAGATCCCGCTGTTGCTCTCTCTTTGCGCGGATCTCATTTTCAATGTTCTCTAAACAGCATATGATATGCTTTTGGTCTTCGCACATGATCGAGATGTGCCGCACATGATTGGTCTTACCGTTTACGAGCAGACGGTACACCGTGGAATAAGAGGAGTTTAAGGTCAGATTGATCAGCATCGTTTTTTTGTCGTGAAGCGAGATGACACGATCCAGATCGTAGGGATGGACGCATTTGTACGCGTTATCCTGCGCGTCTCTAAAGAAGTCTTTGCCCTTATCAGGAATAATGACTTCATCGAACAGGTTCATATGGATGAACTCTTCATAGTTACCTGTTTCGATATCAATATAATATAAACTGTCAAAATGCTTTGCGAGTGCGACGCCGATTTCCCGAAAAGCGTTCTCATCGTGTTTCATTCGATTCTCCTTAAGTGTGGTCCTTATATTTTAATAGAGAGTAAAAATCCTGTCAATTATTATTGAAATTCGTGCCCAAAAGTGCACAATACTATTTGGAGGGACAGGAGTGTATGGAGCTTAGAGAATTTGATGATCAATGCGTAAGGATCACCGATACTTTGGGGGATGTATATGAGGGGAGAGCAACGTATTATAACAGAGACTATGTCTTTCACGAATACGGCTGCGATCAGGAGGCTTTGTGCCTTACACCGGTTATGTTTTATCAAGATGATATCGCAAGTATCGTAAGTCTGGAAGATAGAAACGGACCCTTTGGGCATTATTCCGAACGGTACGGTATTCTTGAAAGAACGTGTCTTAACGGAGGTACTGACCTGATCGGAGAGGTTTTTGATTCAGAAGACGATGACCGGATACTGAGGATGCTGTATTGCCTGCATGATTCCTTTCCATCACTTGCAGACGAAACCGTACCCGGGATGGAACTTAAGAACATGCTTGATACCCTTGTAAAATATGATCAGGATGAAAGGGTAGTTAACGAGGCCAAAAATCTTCTGGAAAAAATCATGGCATAATAACAGGAGGAAGAAACGATGGGATTATCTGCGGGAATCATAGAGATCGATCTGCACGGCATGAGAGCGGAAGAAGCAGTAAGAGCAGTAAAACGTGAGGTGGCAAAAGCACCCGCCTCTGTTTACATTATCCGTGCGATCCACGGCTACCACGGCGGTACAAGTATCCGTTCCGCGATCGAGGACGAGTTCTCATACGGAAGAGAATCCAAGGTCCTTAGGATCCGTCCCGGCAATAATCCGGGGATCACGGAGCTGGTGCTTCGGGAACTGTGAGAATAATGAACCCCTAACCCCGTAGGCCATGCTCCTGCGGAGACATGGCAAACCCTCAGGTCTCATTCCAGGTGTGTTTATCGTACTTCATCTCGTCTATCCTAAAGACATAGAGGGAGGCGATCTGTATGCAATTAAGAATGTACGAGAACACCTGGACACCGCCTGAGCTGAATGTGGATGAAATCGTCCGTCAGGCTAAGATTACCTGCAACACGGATGCATATCTTTATATCTTTAAAACGCAGCCATACATCGATACGGTATTGATCGCATACGGTTTAGAACATGAACCCGTAAAAATCAAACGCTTCACCTTTCACGAGGGCTATACATGGGATCCTGCGGATGAAGTGTTCTTTGGCGAGCACTGCATCAAGAACGATGGCTGCGGCTTTTCCGGCGGCCCGATCGAGTCGATCTATAAGGCATATCATGCCATGCATCCGGAATGGCACCTTCGCAGGTACTATGCAAAAGGCTTAAGGCTTCTTGATCATATCTATCACTGCATGCGGCAAAACACCGCCAAAGAAATCCTCTATAAAGCAGGCCTTGATGAACTTGCGGTTCATGTGGATGAGATCGACGAGCTAAACCTGCTATCCAACAAACCATCCGATCTCTATGACGGCCTGTCTATGCGCGTGCTTCGAAGCTTAAACAGTCGCTACGGTGTCAATCTGCTTAAAAATCACACGATCCGCGTCTTCTTAAAAGAATTAAACGTAAAATTCCCGAAGCTTTTTACGGAAAAACTCAATGACGCCCAATGTCTGTATCTAAATCATCTCATCACGGGAGAATTGACTGTCGGAGAAACCGGGAGGCTATTTGAATCAAGACGCCAATTTCTTTCAAAGATCTGGAGCGTAAACTATTATTACCAGGTTTTGCAGGAAGAAAAAGAAAAGGAATGGTTTCGCAAATTCCTTGACCCGATCTGTGAGATCGATCCGATCTATGAAAAATACATCAGGGAAAACAAGAAGCCGCGCTCTGATCAAAAGATCAGCCGGCTGATCTTCCTCCTGTTAATGAACCGCGATGAGAATAACAGGGCCGTAAGACGCGCCAACCGGAAAAGAGATGACGAATGGCAGGAGCGAGGCAAAGAATACTTTGTCAGATATCCCCAGACAGTCAACGATTTCTGCAGGGAAGCAATCTACATGCAAAATTGCCTGCTGACCTATTATGAGGCGATGATCGGAGGAGACACCACCATTCTGTTCATGCGAAAAGCAGATGATGTGAATCAGCCGTTCATCACGATCGAAATCTACAAAAATGTCCTCATGCAGGCATATCACAGATTCAATGAGGACTGTACAAGCGAAGAAGCCGCGTGGATCCTTGACTATTGTGACCGCCATAAGATCGATACCGGAAAATTCAAGTTTAACGTAAACGTAGACCAGCTGTTCTAAAAATGAACCCCTAACCCCAAGAGTCCATTCAGTGTCGTCGATTTACATATTCAGGCTGTTCTCATTCAAGAAGAAATCATACAATCCCATAAATGTTATTCCCTGCTCATTTCTCCATAGTGGTGCAGTTCCATTAACTACTATTATCTTCTTGAAAGAGTCAGGAATCCTTATAAGCGAGGCCTGCTCGTGGTCAATTTTTTCCTGTGTAGGAATAGCAAAGGCTGATTGTATATAATATCGCTCGCTCCCTCGATTAATCACAAAATCAACTTCAAGCTGTTTTCGTGTTTTTTTACCGTTCTCGTGAATTCTTGTTTCTACAACACCAACATCGACGTTATACCCTCGGTAGATCAATTCATTATAAATAGCGTTCTCCATCAGATGAGTTTCTTCATATTGTCGAAAATTTAGTAATGAGTTTCTAAGTCCGAGATCGGTATGGTAATACTTTGAAGGCGTCCCGATATATTTTCGTCCTTTAATATCATAACGCTCAGCTTTTTGAATAATAAAACTTTCCTGTAAATACGCGAGATAACTTGAAATAGTAGGCATAGTGATGCCTTTATTCCCTTTACTGTTAAACGTATCTGATACCTTTTGGGCATTTGTGAGCGAGCCTATTGCAGAAGCAAGTAATTTCATCAGTTCTTCCATACTCGCTTCATCCCTTATGCCATATCGCTCAACTATATCTCTCAGGTATATTTCCCTGTTAAGTCTTTCGAGATATGAGCTTTTACTTTCCTCATCCGGCTCCTCCAATATGTGAGGCAGTCCGCCATAATATATATATTCCTGCCAAGCATCCTGCCTATCCTTACCTGATACCGGATAGAACTCTGAGAATGAAAGTGGCGCAATATGTATTTCATCACCACGCCCTCTGAATTCTGTCATTATATCTGAAGAAAGAAATTTTGAATTGCTTCCGGTCACATAAACATCGACATTATTTTTTCTGAGAAGCCCGTTCAACACTCCGTACAGTCTTA
>JAIKXO010000008.1 GCA_024684065.1 Lachnospiraceae bacterium | reverse complement strand
GTAAGCACTCATATAGTAGCCTGCATGGACGGCCTGAAGATCCGCAGCCATTTTCAGAATGAATTGTCCTGCGATACTTATGCCAAGGAACAGGAGTGCTGTCCAGGCCGGCTTCATGGTATGATCACCCTTTTCAAAAGCAAGGATCACAAAATAGATCGCTGCCATCCTAAACATTGAGAACAGTGACTTAATGAACGAAAGGGTTATCGCCCGGTAGATCTTACTCTTTTCCTGTCCGGAAAAGTCTATTATTTTTCTTATCGCTTCAAGCATTACGCCGCACCTCCTTCGCTGATATGAGCCTGCCACATCGCATTATAAAGAGCGCTCTCCTTGAGAAGCTCGCTGTGAGTCCCCGAGCATTCGACAGAGCCCTTATTGATCAGCACGATCTGATCGGCATTCGTGACAGTGGAAAGTCTGTGAGCAATAATGATCACCGTTTTATCTTTCATCAGTTTGGTAAGCGCACGTTGTATGACTGCCTCATTCTCCGGATCAATGTATGCCGTCGCCTCATCAAGGATCACGACAGGCGCATCTTTCAGCATGGCCCTGGCAATGGCAATACGCTGACGTTCGCCACCGGACAGGCGGGCTCCGCCACTTCCCACTCTTGTTTCATAGCCATCCGGAAGAGCAGTTATGAATTCATCGCATCCGGACGCCTTAGCTACTTCACGAACCAACTCATCGGAAGCCGATGTATTTCCCATGCGGATATTGTTCATTATCGTATCGTCAAACAGCCAGTTGTCCTGTGCTACATATGCAACCTGATCATAGAGCTGTTCGAGAGGGATCGATCTTAAGTCTTTTCCGTCCATTTTTACCGAACCGTCCTTCACATCCCAGAATCCGCCGACAAGCTTGGCGATCGTGGATTTTCCGCTGCCCGAAGGTCCGACGAGCGCAGTAAGGCTTTTCTCCGGTATGGACAGATTGACATGGTGAAGGACTTCCTCATCTTTCTGATAAGAATAGTTGACATCGCAAAATTCTATGTTATGTGTTGCAAACTTAACCGGTGTTTTTGAATGCTCCTGTTCTTCACCGGCAAGCAGTTTGTCTACCGTGACCACCGTGGTCCCCACTTTTGCGGAAGAATCCGTAAACTGGATCGCAGCAAGTATCGGCCCGACTATGCACATGGAAAGCATGATAGAAGTCATGAAGACATCCGCGGAAATACTGCCCGAAATATACATATGCCATCCGATAGGCAATACCGTGATCAATGTGCACGGTGCGATCGTATAACAAAGGGCCTGGCACACTTCGGTTTTTTTCATCCAGTAACAGTAAAATGCAGCATTTGCAATAACCTTGTCTTTGAATTTTTGAAAAGAAGATCTGCTTTGACTGTATGCTTTGATCACTTCGATCCCATGTACATATTCAACGATGCTTGCGTTCATATCCTGAGTGATCTCCACGGACTTCTTGTAATCAGCGGAATAGCTGGCAGCGATAAAACCGAAAAACATCAGTCCGACCGGTACTGAGATCAGGCATATGAGTCCCATCCTCCAGTCAACTATCATCATGTAGACCCAAACCGCTATAGCACCGATGATATTTGATGTAAGTTCCGGTATCATATGTGCTATGGGACGTTCCATACGCTCCACCTCATCAACAATGATCTGCTTGAGTTTGCCGCTGGAAGTATCAATGATCGTACCAAGAGGCATTCTCGGAAGCTTTGCGAAGATCTGCTTACGTATCTCCCCCAGCAAAGAAAAGGCCGCCTTATGGCTGACACTCAGCCCCATCGCATAAAACAGGCTCTTGAATGCAAAACCTGCAAAGGCGGCAACTATATACACAAGGTAATAGCCCCATTCCCTGTTTCCGGATATCATTCCGGAAATGACCTTTGCAGCCGAAACGAAAGGAATAATGCCGGATACAACGCCAAGAACTGCCCAAACGACAGACAGAGCAAGCCTTCCGTGTTCAGGCTTTGCGATTTCCCATATTCTTGCCATGGGATTTGACTTTTGTTCTTTCAAGTTAAACACACCTCCCTTTTGTTAGCACAGGCTAACTTTCATCTGATAAAAAACGCTTTCACTTTATTTGTTTGGGAAAGCGTAATATCCTAATATCCGAAGAATTCTTTCCAGGCCTTGGAGAAAAACTTATCCAGAGTATCTGCGTAATGCATGGCTTCCTCTCTGGTAAGATCATGCTCTACCGTCTGAAAAACTGCGCTTATATTTGTCGTAGTGAGCAGATGAAGCTCTCTTTCGTTGAATTCATTGAGCTTCACCCCCTGCTTTTTGAGGTTCTCCATAAATGAAAGTGTCATTTTCTCTTCCAACACGGCAAGGTCATGAAGAAATCCCTCATATTTTGTTCCCTTAGACTTGCAGATGATCAGACGAAAAGCATCCAGATGATCATAGATGTATTCAACAGAGAGCTTTGCGTCCTGTCCGGTCTCCAAAAGGCTCAGATCACCGGTACCGACAGATTGCTCCTGATCATCCGCTTCCAGATGGAAAATACTTAATAACCCCTGACAGGCCGGCTCGACCAATGCAGAGAACATTTCCTCTTTGCCGGCAAAATGCTTGTACAGCCCTGATGCGCTCATCCCCGCTTCTTCCGCAATGTGCCTCATGGACGCATCCGTAAACCCGTACGTCAGGAATTCCTTCTTTGCCGCTGCAACAATTTTCTCATGGCTTGCTGTTTTATCGATAGGCATCTGCTCACCTCGTAAAAGAGCGAACGCTGTACGTTCTCGATTAAGAGAATACAGTGTTCGCTCTCGTCTGTCAAGTCCTTTTTCTGTTGTCAGGCAATCTGCCAGTTTTCCGCTTCTTTACGTATTCTGACGAAGTTTGCATACTTTCCGCCCTGCCTTACAAGTTCTTCGTGTT
>JAIKXO010000003.1 GCA_024684065.1 Lachnospiraceae bacterium | reverse complement strand
TTTTGATGTTGAATGGATAACAACGTCCGCTCCGAGAGTAAGGGGTCGGGCAATGTAAGGTGTCGCCGTGGTGGAATCGATAAAAAACGGGATCTTGGCTTCATGTGCAGCCGCTGCCACCTCCGTAACCGGAACAACCTTGAGTGAAGGATTGGATATCAGTTCCGCAAATACCAGCCGGGTTCTTTCATTTACAAGGCTAATTACCGAATCTCCGGTAAGTTCATCTGCATAAAGGGTATGGATCCCGAGCTTTTCGAGATCATGCAGAAGACCGATCGTTCCGCCGTACAGGCCGCTTCCGGCTATGATCTCGTCACCGCTTTCGCATATGGCAAGTATGGCCGAGGAGATCGCTGACATTCCGCTGCTGCAGCTTATCGCACCTGTTCCACCTTCAAGTTCGCTGATCCTTCTTTCAAATGCTCCGAGGGTGGGATTGCCTAACCTTGTGTATGCAAATCCCATCTTTTTATGAGCAAAGACTTTTTCAAGGTCCTCCATACTCTCATATCTGAATGCGCTGACCTGAGAGATCGGCGGAAGAGTCTGTCCCTGCTCAAAACCCTGTGTACTTTTTCCGTGAAGCAGTCTCGTATTAAAAAGCATATTGGCTTTTACCCCAAAAATCATCGTTCTTCATTTACAGTTATAATGGGTTGGATTATATCCCTATTTACCTACTTCGTCAATAGGTAATATGTGAAAGGCAGCGTAAATTTGATAACTATGATAGGAGGTCGATTCATGACAAATTCGCAAGCGTGGGACTATGCCATTGGAATTATCAAGGTTGATGGATTAGAACCGACAGAGGATTTCAAAAAATTTATAGAGAAAGAAAAGAATGGTGAAAAGGAACGACCTCATAATCCGGTCTGTGATCTATTATGATCTCCGGATGATCTTTGGCGTATTCTTTGGCAGCCTTTGCAACGGCTGAAGCGGTTTTTTCGAATACGGCCGGATCGTCTTTTTTTATGTGCGGGCAGCTCGGGACCAAAGCCAAAAGCAGACTGTCTTCTTTTTTCATCAGGCGGAAAGGCCAGAGCTTACAGTCAAAGGGTTTAAGATCATCGGGAAGGATACAGCCTTTGCGGTTAAAAGGACACAGGGCCTCTTCATTACTGTCATCCGTTCTGTAGCAGTCGTCGATGTCGATCGTTACTGCGCCGTCCGGTCTTTCCTTAAAGCGGGCCTCAGGGTAGCGCTTTCTGATCTCATCGATCGTTTCCTTTGCAAAATTCGGAGTAAGGTTAAGGCTCTGCCTGCGAAAGGAACAGCAGAATCCGCATCGGGCGCAGTCTTTGGGTGAAAGAATTTCCTCTAACATGGCTGTCAATTTCCTCCATAGTATTTTGAAAGCTTGTAAACAGGGCGATAGGCCTCCTTGGACTGACGAAGACCGGGTATGTTCATATCCTCTTCAAGGTTAAAGTACTGCCGGTTACAGGTTACGCCGGATGAGGCAAAGTGCCTGCGTGAAACAACAGTGGCGCCGGATGCGGCGTACTTTCCGATCGCTTTATCAAAATGGAAATCAACGACGTCTGAGGATAAGAAAGACGCCATGGTCGCGGCAACGGGATAACCCTCTACGTACAGCACCCCGCCTGTCATGCCAAGCTCCTTCCAGTTATCAACGGCGTCGGTAATACAGCAAAACTCCTCATCCAGTTCATCAACCGGCATATCCTTTTCCTTGTGTTCTTCCTGCCAGACTTCGGCGACATGAAGGGCATCCTGCAGCCGTTTTTCATTGTCTATCGGAAAATATTCCGTTTCGGGATAAAGACGGTTAAAGGAATTTATATGATTTCTCAGACGGTAATATTTTCTTCCCGAAAAAGTAAGCCATTTCTCACTCTCATATATATAATCGTTGTCTCCCTCCTCGCTGTCCCATTTTATATCAAAGTGATCGGACAGTACCGTCTTTTGTTCCTCATCGCACAGGCAGAATCTCAATCCGTCCCGGTTTTTGGAGTCCTCCCTTATGATCTGAAAGACCTTATCCCTATCAAAAGTGCCTGCCGACAGAGGAAAGCCGTAGCCCTGCCGGTTGGGGGTTTTCCCATGATAGTAACGGAATAAGACCCCGTTATGTACCGCAACTTCCAGATCGTACTTGCGGCGTAGCAGAAAAATATTGACCCAGGAAGTGTCGCTCCCCTTATAAGGGAGAAGTCTGAAATCCTTCAGTATTTCTATGGTCGGCGATGTCCATGCCAGTTTTTCCATATTGTTTCTCCATAAATCCTTGTTACGACGATGCTGTAAATTATATATGAGGAAAACTCTTTTAACAAGCGCCCGGCTCTTTCTTTTTGGGGTGAAAGAAAGTATAATGATATAACCAGGGTCAAAAGGTCATAATGCGTTCATGCTTGCATGATAA
>JAIKXO010000335.1 GCA_024684065.1 Lachnospiraceae bacterium | reverse complement strand
AGAATTCGGAGCATATTGGAGCCTCGGAGTATATCCGTTTTGGGCATCCTTCCTGTTTTCCGTAACAACCGGTCCGACCGGTGAAGAATCAGGATGGCGGGGATATCTGCGCCCGTACTTAAATGAAAAATACAGCTTTTTTAAAGCATCGGTAATACAGGGAGTAATATGGGCATTCTGGCACACGGTACTTTGGTTTGTTGATTCTGATTACATGGGAATCCAGATGATTCCATATATAATATCCAACCTTGTTGTCATGACAGGCCTATGCTTTATCATGAACTTCTTTATGGAGAAACATGATAACCTGATCTATGGAATAGTGATTCATTTTTGCTTTAATTTCTTATACTGTTTTCTTCAGGTTGATATCTGGTTCTATGTAGTTCTGTCCTTGGTATATTTGATGATAATTGCCGTGATTTACAGCCTTAGAAAACATAAGGTTAAATGAAAGTAAAGTATTTTAAGATTTTTCTTGAAAAGAATTTTTAATAGAGTTAGCCTCTTCTTAGGACGTCCAAATCTTACCTAAGAGGAGGCTTTTGATGAACAAAGAACAACTGCATAAATATGTTTCCGCCGGTAGCGGAAACGCGAGCAATATCTGCCAGATATATGCTATAAGGGACGGGGAGACCGTCTATGATGACTGCTGGCATTGGTATAAGACAGAGGATTCGGTGAATGTCAATTCCGTGACCAAGGGTGTGATGGCACTGCTTGCCGGGATCGCACTGGATATGGGATGCATAAAGAACGTGGATCAGAAAGTGATGGATTTCTTTCCGGATTACACTGTGAAACGCGGAGAAAAAACTATCTATGATGTAACCATAAGGCACCTGCTTACAATGACGGCTCCATACAAAGGAAAATCCGAGCCGTGGAAGAAGGTATGCACTTCACAGGACTGGACACTTGCGATACTCGACCATATTGGAGGCCGTAAGGGGATCACGGGTGAGTTCAGGTATGCTACGCTTGGTATCCAGATCCTGGCAGGGATCATCGAGAGTGCAACCAAAGAGAAATGTATCGACCTTGCAAACAGGAAGCTGTTTGAGCCGCTGGGGCTTCCGGGGCGTATACTGCACGGGGACAGTTCCAAAGAAGATCAGTTTGATTTTTTCATGAACAAAAATCCGCGTAAACCCGAATGGTATTCCGATCCGCAGGGTTCGGTCACCGCAGGATGGGGAATGTGTGCATCGGCATATGATCTTGCAAGGATCGGACAACTGATATTGCAGGGTGGAGAATATAACGGCAAAAGGATAGTATCACAAAAGTACCTGGATGAAATGCTGACGCCTTATATTAAGCTGGATGAACGGTTCGGGTTCATGAATTATGGTTACTTATGGTATAAGCCTTTTGATGACAGGGAAGTTTATGCAGCGATAGGTGACAGCGGCAATATCATCTATGTCAACAGGGAACTAAACGTATCTGTCGGGACCACAGGTACATTCAAGCCGAGGATATTTGACAGGGTAGCGTTCATCGAGGAAAAAGTGTTGCCGGTGATCATATAAACCTGACAAAAGTTGAAGTATTGGACATGGTATGATTCTTTGGGAATAGGGGAGTCACCCGGATGAGAAAAGGATTATTGGCATTATTCAGCGGATTTCCGGAGCATCATTTCTCGCAGGAGATTACGGAGAGGCTTCGTGCAGAATTGACGAAGAGGGATAGTATCGTGTTTATCACGGCATGCCCGCTTGATCATGAGCAAAATGATGATGATTGTGACGGCATGTATAAGATGTTCGCGGAGCAGGGATTATCATTTGCGAAACACTGCGTGATCGATAAGCGCACGGAGCCGGAAACGGCGAAGAAGCTGGTGGAGAATGCGGATTGTATCTTCCTTATGGGCGGAGGTGTATGTGAGGAACAGCTTGATCTGATCCGTGAGAAGGAATGCTATGATGCCCTGACCGATTGTCATGCTGTGATCTTCGGCGTGAGTGCCGGGGCGATGAACATGGCACGGAATACCGTGGATTTCTTTGAGTCCATGGAGCCTTTCCGTGGGCTGTGCCTTACGAACATTACCGTGAGCTGCCATCATGACCCGGAAGATCTATGGCGTTACAAACAGACGCTTAGGATGTCAGAGGAGCGTACGGTGTATGCCATGGAGGATTTGAGTGCATTTTTCATAAAAGAGGGACGGATCGATGTGGTCGGAACGATCTACCGGGTGAAGAACAGGGAATTTAAGGCACTCACTGAAGAAGACATTAAAGAACTTGAACAGGACGAGTTCCGGAGAGTGTTTGACACTATCCCCGATCAGTTCGACAAATTCCGCCCGCACTACAGCGAAGAGCTGTTTACGTATCTGATCAATGAAGCAGGGATCGGACCAGGCAAACGTGTTTTGGAGATCGGGCCCGGAACGGGTCAGGCGACGGAACCTGTGCTTCGAACCGGGTGCGAATATCACGCCATCGAACTTGGCGGGCATCTGTACCGCAAGATGAAGGAGAAGTACGGAAAACTATCGAACTTCAATATTGTGAATGACGATTTCATCACGTATGATTTCGGCGACATGAAATTTGATATGATATATTCGGCTGCTACGATCCAGTGGATCCCGGAGGATGTGGCTTTTGCCAAAACATTCGGCCTTCTGAAACCGGGCGGGACGCTTGCAATGTTACTGACCACTTCCGAGTACAGGTCAGACAATGAAGTTCTGTACGAGAAGATCCAAGCAATGTACGACCGTTACTATAAACCCGACATTCCGTATATACACGGGCAATTCCGATACACTGCCGCT
>JAIKXO010000295.1 GCA_024684065.1 Lachnospiraceae bacterium | reverse complement strand
GTCTGACCTTGATCGTGCGTTTCATAAAAGACTCCCGAGCATAGTATTCTCGTTGATATTTTCAGTATATTTTTATGTGCTGCAGACGTTGAAATAAATATGTGTTGTCTGTTCGGTATTTTATATGAGGGGTACCTTTTGACCCCTTAATCATATTCTCCAAAGGAGATAGAACTAAAACCCGGTGCTTCCAAAACACTTACCAAAACAATAGCACCGGATAATGCAACAAATAAGAATGTCACATGGTCTTCAAACAAAGAAAGCACTGCCACGGTGGATAAATGCTATGCTCTCCCTTGACAGGTACGGCAACGTTGCCTTCCTGCCCGACACAGACACCGACTCCTTAAGGTGTACCGTGAACGTGAACTTCGAGGGATACGCAATGGTTCTGCTGTATAAGGATTAGCCCGGGACCAAGTCTTCCGATGAAGTTATATTGCATATTAGAAAAAAAGGTGGCGTTTCTCTTGAAAAATAAGGAAACGCCACTTTGTTTCTTTCGGGGCTTGCATTATAATGGTGCAGTGGCTCTGTGCATAGCAGATTATGGTGAATTTGATTAGGGAAACGCTGATTAAAGCGTTTCCCGCGCGAAATCCGCGGGCACGAACTGCCCTTCCTTGGCGGATTTCTGCGCATCCTGCCGGAGGCATCTAAGGAAAAACTGAATTAATCAGTTTTTCCTTAGATTGACTCTCATTAAGCTTGGAAAAGACTCCTCAGGAAAAATCGGAAACATTTTTCAATACTGGGAAAATACAGGAAGTGGGAGGACCACCCGGAGGAAGGAAATCATGTTGTGCCGGTAAATCCCACAATGCGTGGGAATATAGGAAACGTGGTGAGGTCCTGTGCCGCACTCGGTGTGAATAACATTGCCGTTATTGCTGAGAGCTTCGACAGTTTTTTGCCCGAAGTAATAAGGACATCCATCGGGATTCATGCCTTTACTGGATGAGAATAAAATTGAGATGGATCAAAAAAAATGGAGAGAGAACATTTAGCTTCTGCGTTTAAAGATCCACGGGCGACCGGCCGCCTGCAAGGCCATTGTAAAGGAGCCGACAGATCTTTCTGCAGGCGTGCATAGCACACTCTCTCCACTTACGTATATGATAAAGTAATACTAAAACAGAGTCAAGAAAGGGGATGAAGGCTTGAACCTGTTTGAAAAAATGCTGGATCCGGGTCGGATAGAAGATTTTTTGCAATTCCGTGGCGGCCGGCAGATCCAGGATTTAAGGGTTGCAAAGATGCAGGCCTATCTAAGCAGCGACGACTACAAAACGGACGTGAAGCGTCTTTGGGCGGGGGATTATAATCTTTCTTTGCCGGTAAAGAAGCTGATTCCAAAGGGATACACCAACCGCATGAGGACAGTTTATCACTTTACGGAGAATGAGATGACGCTTCTTAGGATGATGTCTTTTGTGATGCATGATTATGATGCTCTGTGCCCTAAGGAAGTCTACTCTTTCAAGAAAGGGATCAGTGCCAGGAATTTCATTTCCAGAGTCAGTACCGACAAAAGGCTCAGGAACATGTTTGTGGCGAAGACGGACATTGCCGAATACGGTAATTCCATCGATCCTGATATCCTGATCGGATGTCTTCAAAGGGAACTTGCGCAACAGGAACCGGAGGCTGTTGCTTTTTTTACCTGGCTTTTTTCAAGGGGTAAGTTTATTTATGAGGGAAAAGAGACAGAGGGTAATGCCGCAGCGCTTCTGGGCATTCCGATACATAATTTTTTCACAAATCTATACCTTGTGGAAGCAGATCGCTTTCTGATACCAAAGTGCGTCGCGTATGCCCGTTATTCGGACGATATCATCATGTACTGCAAGACAAGACAGGAGGCAGAAAACAACTTAAAGGATCTCCATGAGATCATACGCCGCCTTGGTCTCAGGCATCACGAAGATCCGCACAAGACCAATGTCTTTTCTCCTGGTGAGCCCTATGATTATCTGGGAATCTCCTTTGCGGGGGCGCAGATCGATATCGCTGAAACATCCCTGAACAAATTAAAGCGCAAGATGAGGATTCGGGCAAAACGGATAGGGCTGGATAAAAATAAGACCCACATTTCCCCGCAGGACAAGGCGAGGCATCTCATCCGACTGAATGGAGGGACTTTTTTCGGAAGACCGGGTTCTTCCGACCTGAGCTGGGCTCAGTGGGCATTCCCCGTTATCACTAAAACGGATGGGCTTCACGAACTGGATCTTTACAACCAGCACTGCATCCGTTACGTCCTGACAGGTAAATGGTCAGATGCCCAGTATCGCATAAGCTATGAAGAACTCAGGGCTCTTGGCTATGTTTCCCTGGTAAGGACCTATTATGCGTACAAGGAAGAAAACAATCTGGCAAAGAGGAAAGAGATCAATGAATAAAAGAGACACCCTGCCGGAAATGTTTGAGTTAAAGGAGAGGTTTGAAGGCTGGTATGAAGATAATCTTTACATGATGACTTCGCCGACACTTTATCTTGGAGATGAAATGAATACCTGTCATTTCGACTGGCAGGCAGCTTATGAACAGGGCGTATTGGAGGAGCATTTTAAGGTTGCTCTTGTGGATGTAAATGCTTCCGGCTATGCGGCCTGTTCTGTGGCAATACGGCTTTTTTACCAGGAACTTCATGACTATGACACTTCCTGGATTGTGGAGAGGGTATTCTGCCCGGCATCTGACGTGGATGCAGAGCTTTTGAAAAAAGCAGGGTTCCCTCCGCTGTCTTCAGAAAGCCATATGCCTCTCTCAGCCTTTGATGCCATATGCTGTTCCCAGCAGATGATCGGAGATGAAGTCAATCTGATCCGGCTTATCAAGGAGGCCGGTATTCCTGTCTTATTCCGTGACCGCAGGGATGAAGACCCATTCGTGATCCGGGGCGGGGCATCTTCCTTTAATCCTTCACTTCTCATGGGAGTGTGCGATATCTTTTTCATGGGAGAAGGGGAAGATATTCTCCCGGAGCTGCTCGCCATGATAGAGAAAGGGCGGAAGGAAAAACTAAGCAGAGAGGAGATTTTGCTGCAGGCAGCCGGGACCTGGGATTGTCTCTGGGTTCCCGCTTTTTATGAAGAGAGGTTTTCAAAGAGCGGAGAGCTCCTCGGAATGTTCAGGAAAAGAAACGACGTTCCGAAGAAGGTTCGCTATGCCTATGTAGCGGACATGGATAAGAGCTTTGTGCTTACAAGGCCTGTGGGTATTTTTAATTATGCATCCCATATTGCTGATGGTATAGAAATCACCAGAGGGTGTGAGGGACAGTGCTGTTTTTGCGCTTCGGGATTTACCTACATGCCTTTTCGCATGAGGAGTCCCGAGGTTGTACTTAGGGCCATGAGAGAAAGGCTTTATAATTCCGGTGAGGAACATACCACACTGGGATCTTTTTGTGGCACTTCCTATCCGGGGCTGAATGAGCTGATACGGAAGATCTATGTAAACGAAGAGGGATGCGAGCATATTCTTTCGGAGTATCCGAGGACTGTTGCCATCATGTCTCTTCGCCTTGATACAGTTTTTGAAAATCCCGAATTCTGCTCGTTTCTTACAGCACAGAGCAGCAAGAGGATTGTATTTGGGGTAGAGGGTATTTCGCAGCGCCTCAGGCAGTCGGTATCTAAAAACTATACTGAAGAACAGATCTTAGACACTATGAGAATGGTTATAAGGGATGGCTTTTTAACAATAAAGCTGATGTTCATTGCCTCCCTTCCAAACGAGACCATGGAAGACTGGGATGAACTGATTGCCCTGACAGAAAAGATACTGAAGATATGTGAAGAGGAGGGAAGAACCGGAGAACTCAGGCCGAAATTCGTATACAGCTGGACGCCATTAAAGATCTTTCCCCTTACTCCTTATCAGTGGCTTGAGGCAAGAGTTACAAAAGAACTTCTTCCGCCAAAGGTAAGGGAAACATTGGAAGGAATGGGGGTGTTCATCGGGGCTGAGGATCTGGAAGGCGGAGTCTATGATTTCCGGCTTACACAGCTTCTGCTTCGAGGAGATTCGCGCCTTGAGGCCATGCTGATCGATATGGCAGATGCCGGAATCTGTCGCCATATACGGTATGAAAAGGAGGCCGAGGACTTTACCCGGGCATGGCTGAAAAGTCATGGGCTCCCGGATATCGAGGACTGGTTTGGTGAAAAGGGGAAGGATGAGGTCTTTCCCTGGGACTTTATTGATAACGGTGTCAAAAAAGAGTATTTGTGGAAGAGGTATGTGGAATCACAAAAACAGTGCCCGAAAGATTCCCCCAGATGCCTTACGAGATGCTCCGGCTGCGGTGCCTGTTCTGTCACGCATGCACATACTATGGACAGATACCGGAGAAGGAAAAGTGAAGATGTTAAGATCTCTCTTGGTGATATTTCAAAGACTGTCAGTCAGGAGTCTGAGAGCCAAAAGGATCTCTCCTATGCTGTTATTGAATTTACATATGATGTAAAACACGTGACAGTGAAGGGATTCTACTGGGAGAGTGAACTTTCCAGGGCCTTAAATCAGGCCGGGATTCCCTATGAACGAAAAACGGTGAGAGTGCGGAAACCATACTGTGACCGTTATGATTGGACAGCGGGAATAAACTGCGCTCTGGTGGGGCTTGGAAAGCAGTTTACCAACGAGGATTTGCTGACAAGAATCAACGAACACACTGTGAATATGAAGGTCACTGATATCCGGTGGATCGACGGGCCTAAAGTTCCCGATCATCTGTGTTATCAGAGCCCGTATCCGGAAAACACGGATGAAGAGAGCCTTGAGAGAAGGCTTGAAGAGATCTTAAAAAGCGACAGTTGGATCATCAATCTGACCTTATTAAGGGAGGGAAGGGAACATCGCAAAGATGTGGATGTCCGTCCCAACATTGTTGACCTTTCCATAAAGGATCATAGACTGATCATGAAGCTAAAGGCCGCCTGTTCGCCCTATCATATTTTTATGGAGCTCTTCGGACTTTCCTGGGAAGAGGCCAAAGATTATAAGATAGAACGCACACAGGTTATCTATGGGATGGAATTCAAATCGGAGTGACATCACCCTGAGAATGTACAAAAGACAGAGAAAGAATGAAAACCACCGTCAAATTTTTCCATAACTAAAGAATCTGATTTGTTAAAATGATTCAGGCATCCGAAAGGATGCTTTTTATTGGCAACTCGTATGATGTTCTTGCGCTGATACTCGAGAAAGTGACAGGACAGAGATATGAGGATTATATAAGCAGTACTGTTATTAATGGATCTTGTTGATATTACGGAGTGATTCTTTCCGGGTGAACTGATATGTATAGCAGGAAGAAACTCGATGGGTGCGACAGGATTGGCCTTGAGCATTTTGAACAGGGTTTGCATAAGGAATAGGAAACGTTGTCTGTATTTTGCGTTGGCAGAAGATGGGAGAAGTATCATGAGCAGGTTGGTTGCCAATGTTTCCAACAATCAGGAAATTTTTCGGCCGGAACAATATACGAGCAGATAATACGGATTTCATGAAGAGAGAGGTAGAAAATGAGATATGTATATAGAGAGGTACAGTGCCCGTGGTGTGATCACATTTTTATGTGGAATAAGCATGGTAGGGAAGGCCTTATCCTTCACATCTACAGGTTAAAGGAAACGGGGAAAGACGTTGATACGGCAAAGTGTCCTAAATGTGGAAGTGAAATTATAGTATTGGATCATTTTCT
>JAIKXO010000294.1 GCA_024684065.1 Lachnospiraceae bacterium | reverse complement strand
TTCGCCTGAAGCATCGTAAACGCAATGACAAGCACGAAGCACAGAAGAAGCCCTGCCATCATGTCTGAGTAAGACAGCCAATAGGTCGTCTCCTCGTCCAGTTTTCTATGATGTTTTCTATTCCCCATTTATACTCTCCTTGCTCAGAGTTTGATTTATCAAACTCTGAGCGCCAAAAACATCTTCAGATGTTTTTGGTAATAATGGATTTACGGAGTAAATCCTCTCAGTGTTACCGCTTGCCGCTCCCCCTACAGGCTCCTTCTCATCCTGTCTACTGCCTGGGTAAGCTGCTCTATGGAATAATAAGCCCTGTCAAAGGCCTTTTCAAGATATACGCTGGAATTGTTGACAACTCCGGAAACCCTCTCCGTAGCGTCCTGAATATCAGTGATCGTAGTCTTGAAATGCGTCTCGATCTTAACAAGATCGTCCTCGATGACCTTGAAGGTCTCCTTGATACTGTCGGGAGTCCTGGTAACAAGCTTGTTGATATCCTCAAGAAGAAGCTTCTGATTCTTAAGCTGCTCGTTGAAGGAAGCAGCCGAAGCCTCGAGAGACTTCCGATACACCCCGAGATCCGCCATATAATTCCTCTCCTGATCGAGGAAGGCAGCATCCGTGCTCACACTCTGCTGTATCGCCATGAGGTTCTTGCTCATCTCCCCCTGGACGGTCATAACATCCTTTGTATAGGTGTCCAGAGCCTGAACGATATTTGTGGTCTGGATATCGATCTCCCTTAAGTTCGCGGCAGAGCTTCCGGTCCTCTGCAAAATCTCCTCCATCTGTCTTGCATTGGATTCCTGAAGCGAATAAGCCTTATTGATCGTATCCGCAAGATTATTGAAGGAATTATTAAGAGACTTGTTCATCTCCTTGATAAACTGGTTCACAACAACGGAGAGGGCGTCAAGCTGGTTTCTTGTCGCCATCATACCGAAGCTTGTTATCGTCTTATCGAAACGGTCGAACTGAGGCTCTAAAAGATCCGCAAGTCCCTGTGAGAGCTGATGGGCAACGGTATTTGCAAGCGAATTGATGGCGCTTGTCTGCTGCTCCTGAAGCTCCATGAGCTTGTTGATACCGTCAGTCGTCGTATCGGGCAGCACATACTTTTTATACATGTTCAGGAATTCCGCAACGGCTGTCTCCGCTTCGTCAAGCTTCCTCTTGAACACGTAGTTGAATACGAGAGAGAATATCATTCCGTAAATGGAAGTATGGAATGCTACCTTGATACCGCTCATAAGAGGAGCGATGGAATTTGTTATCTCTGCGGTGCTTCCCGTTGAGAAGCCCTGAAGACCGAGCGAAAGTCCTATGAAGGTTCCGAGGATTCCGAGACCGGTCATCGCTCCGGCCACCTGGTTTAAAAGATTCCTGTGTATAACCTTGTCAACAAGATCGTAATTTATATAATCCTCGATATCGCACTTATAATAAGCATTGTCGATATGAGAGATACGGTTAAGCTCATTCTGGTAGTCGTTGAACTGCTTCTTAAGGATCGGATCCTCGAAAAGCCCCTTTTCATTCTCATCATAACGCATCCAAAGGAACTGATGGGAATTCATGGCATCGATCCTGATCTTACCGGCAACCTTCTTCAGGTCAACTATCATGCTGTTTGTCGGCCTGAAGCTGTTGATCTCGCAGCTTAGAAAAATAATCCCCACGATAACGAACATCACTCCGTTGACTATGATGCTCGCCAACCCCTCCTTCTGGCTCGAAAACAGATTAAGATAAGCGCAGATAGCGACCATTGCAATAAAAGTTAATGTAAGCAGCCACTCATATAATCTTCTTCCTCGCAAAATACTTTCCTCCTCCTCATTTAATAATGAATCATGCCGTACCTGATACGGCACATACCCTTCAAATAAAAGACCCCTGAAATAACGAAACTAAGCCTTTTTCATATCAGATTTCCCGATACAGAACCAAGGCTTCCAAATAATCATAATCAAAGCACTCTATATAATACCATAAAACCATGCTTCATAAACAAAAAAATTTTATAAAATTTGCTTTTTCATTCAGGCTTTTTTTCATGCAATATTCCTAAACTCTGAGTCTGCCCTTAAGACCCGGAGGGAAGAAAACATCTTCTGATATTTTCGGAAATAACGGATTTACGGAATAAATCCCATCCCAAAGGATCATCCGCGGCGCATGCCCTTTGTATACAATATGAATTTCGTGTTGGTGACAAGATATCTCTTAAAAAGCCTTTTGGGATCCTTAAAAAGCCTGTAAAGCCATTCAAGTCCCGCTTTCTGCATAAACACCGGAGCCCGGCCGACGGTCCCCGCATGAAAATCAAAGCCTGCCCCCACTCCAAGCATCACCCCCTCAAACATTCCGGCATGGGCTGCCATCCATCTCTCCTGTTTCGGCGCACCGAGACCGACCCAGATATAACGGGCGCCGGAGTCTCTTATCATTTCCATAAATTCCGCATCTTCCGAAGGGGTCACCTTCCGGAACGGAGGAGAAAACATCCCCGCGATCTTAAGATGCGGATATTTTTCATTTAATTGTTTTTTCAATAAGGAAAGAGTTTTCTCTCCCGAGCCGTAAAAAAAATGGCTTCCCGGAGCCGGATCCTTATCGCAGAGCTTAAAAACCTCCGTCATAAAATCAGGCCCCGCAACTCTTTCGGCATCCTTTAACCCCATCCGGCGCATGAGTCTCGCTATCGGCGCGCCGTCCGCAAAGGTATAGGAAGACGAATTAAGGATATCCCTGTACTCCCTGCTGTCATGAGCCATGACCGTCGTATGGACATTTGAAAAACAGATATAGCCTCCTGACAGTTCTTCTCCCCCGGAAAGCACAAGTTTTGCGGCCTCCTGAAGAGAAGCGCCGCAAAAATCCGTTCCTAATATATTTATTTTATTCTGAGTAAGATCCCTGTTAATCATTGCCCGTTAAGCAGCACAGCGCATACCACATACTTTATCCCGTTCTCGTCCCCGTCAAGGGCAAGACAGGATATGATCCTTGAATCCTCATCAAGCCTCACCCTGGTATCCCTGCGAAATCTCGCGTTCATATCCTTTCCCGTAAAGGTATCCTCAATATAAGCCTTAAATTCATCGCCGGAAGAAAACGAATCCCTGATCTCGGAGCCGTCATACCTGTAAGCGGCAAAAATCTCAAAGATATAGATCTTGATCGGTGTGTATATAAAAATATACGGGCTTCTGTCAAAGAAATCCGCATCCTCGAGATAATTCAGCGTGGAAAAACACTCTCCGTTCCCCGGATCATTTCCGTAGATCACGGTATTGCTTGCCGAAAAATCCTTAGGGGAGTTCTTTGTATACACGGCGCCGTTTGCCGATTCCTCCCTGTTTTCCTTATGGGTAAGGTAAAATGAGGGATCCTCGGCATTCTGAAGAACGCCGGTATCAACCCTTGTGCCCGGGATATAGATATAGCCGTAGATATCCTGGTTGAGCATCTTGATCTCCGCCCAGTTCAGAGCCTTGTCGGGTATCTCTATCCCGTTCCACTGCTGCTTTCTTACAAGACGCCCTTCCTCATCATCTCTTGCCTCGTCCCTTAAGGCTGTATAATTCCGCTCCGCCCTGAGCTTCTTCAGCTGATAGCCGGCCGCATAGATACCCAAAGAAGCGGAAGCCAATATTAATATGATCGAAATAGCGAGATAAATCTTCTTTTTCATCGATGATCAACTGTCAGCCCGGCACAGGCCGGATAAATAACAGAATAGGCTATTTTCGCATTCATGGTTGACGAAAGAACATTTGTTCGATATAATTATATGTATCGAACTTTGAAAAGATATAGGGTTGCTGTCTAAACATCCTTGAATAGCGTAAAATCTTAAAGGTAAAGGCTGAAACTAAACAAAAGCCTTGTTTGATGTTAAATGCATATATGTAGCCTGAATCATATCAGGTAGAGGC
>JAIKXO010000284.1 GCA_024684065.1 Lachnospiraceae bacterium | reverse complement strand
GCCGGATGTACAATGCCTCCAGGCTTTGCTGAAAACGCCGGGGATAACAGGGAAAGCCCGCAGGTTGAGGAGTTTAAGGCGGCAGCAGTCGAGACTGAGGATAAGTCCATGACCATAACTGAGGGTACTGTGACGGAGCTTACCGGAAAAGCCTCGGTAACCTTAAACGATGGGAGCAAAATAGAGGATGCCCGGGTACACTGGTATGATGAAGATGGGAATCAGGTGCTGTCTACGGAGAACCTTAAGGAAGGGGTACATACGCTAAAAGGGAAGGTCTCTTATTTTGACAATCCGGTGATTAAGCAGAGGGCAGATCCCTATGTTATCTATAACGAGGATGACGGCTGCTATTATTTTACCTCTTCATGGCCTGCATATAATGATGCGGAGCATGGATACGACAGGATAGCGCTTCGTAAAAGCCCTTCCCTTTCCGGTATTAGAAACGCCGGGGATCATGTCATATGGGAGGCCCGCTCCTCAGGGGCACAGAGCCACCATGTGTGGGCGCCGGAGCTTCATAAGATCAACGGGATCTGGTATATTTATTATGCGACTACCTGTCAGAGCGATATCTGGTCCATACGGCCCTATGTGCTTATGTGTACTGATCCGGATGATCTTTTAAACCCCGATAAATGGGTCGACAAAGGGCGTTTTCTGGATAAGGACGGGAAGGAAGCAGGGCTGTTCGGGTCGTTTTCCCTTGACATGACCTATTTTGAGAATCTGGGAAAACATTATGTGATCTGGGCCTATAAGGGATTTTATCCGGGAGCCGTTCCGGGATCTCTCCTTCTTATGGCTGAAATTGATGAAAACGAGCCCTGGAAGCTTTCTTCCGACCCCATTCTATTATCGGAGCCGGAATATGACTGGGAACAGGTGGGCGAAAAGGTAAATGAGGGGCCTGCCGTTCTTAAGCATGACGGAAAGATATATGTAACATATTCCGCCTCCGCGACCGGACCGGAATACTGCATGGGCCTTTTGAGCGCGGACGCGGACGCGGATCTTATGGATGCCGGAAACTGGAAAAAGTCGGAAAAACCGGTTTTATCCTCCGGGGATTTTACGGATCAGTACGGTCCGGGACATAACAGTTTTACCACAGATGAATCCGGCAATACGATAATAGTTTATCATTCAAGGGATCAAAGATGTTATGATAATGAATGCGACTGGGCGGAAGCGGATCCGCTTTACGATCCCTGCAGAAATGCCAACTTTGCCTATGTCCGCTTTACAGGGGACGGCACGCCGGTCTTTAACAGCACGGAGGATAAAGAAACGGCGGGGCTTGACATATCAATTACGATAACAGTGAATTCAGGAGAGTAAGTATGAGGATCGTCAATCTGATCGAGAACACGGAAGGCATAGCGGGATGCGAGTATGCCCATGGTCTGTCATTTTATGCAGAGACCGGAAAGCACAGGCTCCTTCTGGATCTCGGTCCGTCTGAAAAAACACTTGAGAACGCAGAGAAGCTGGGGATAGACCTTGCATCGGTCGATACGGTCATATTAAGCCACGGCCACTATGATCATTCTGGAGGGATCATCCCTTTTACAGGGATCAACAGTAATGCCATAATTTATATGCAGCAGTCCGCGGGAGATGATTATTATGCGGATGACGGTGAAAATACGGAGGGTGAGAGGTACAAATATATCGGAATAGATAAAGAGATCATGAAGCTTCCCCGGATAAAGACGGTTTCCGGTGACTGCATCATAGATGACGGGATCGAACTGTTTACGGTAAAAAACAGGTCGCATGAACTCCCGTTTACCAACAGACGTCTTCTGAAGAAATATAAAGGGCAATATGTGAGGGATGAGTTTGATCATGAGCATTACCTCGTGATCAGCGAGGGTGACAGGCATGTCCTTATGTCCGGATGCGCTCATAACGGAATTCTGAGCATCCTTGACGCCTACAGGGAAAAGTACGGTTCATTTCCGGATGCGGTGATAAGCGGATTTCATCTGATGAAGAAATCCCCGTACAGCGACCGGCAGCTTAGAGAAGTGGAGGATATCGGAAAGGAACTGAAAAAATATCCTACGGTGTTCTATACATGCCACTGTACCGGAGAGCCGGCATACCGGATCATGAAGCAGGTCATGGGTGAGAAACTTCAATATGTTCATACGGGAGAAGAGATATCGCTTATGTTTTCCTGAATCTCTTACAGGGGGATAAGTAACGGACCGGTGTTCCCGGGCATCGGAGGTTGTATGCGGCTGAGCAGGCGGGTCCGGATAAGCTTCCTGCAGCCGGCCAGCTATTGGGGAGAGGATTATTGGTGAATAGAGTTAAACAGGGACAGAGAGAGCTGCGGGGGATTTATTCACAGGCGGCTCTCTTTCTTTTCAACCACGGGTTACATGACAATGAAAAACACGTCATATAGAAGTTGAATGATTATTATATGAGCGTATAATACACTTAAATTATATTGGAAGCTATGTATCTTATAATTGAACTATGAGAAACCCTGCAGAATATGAGTATTTCCATTATTTTCCCAACGTTTACCGCAGTATTGAGGAAGATACACCAGGAATTATTACTGTTCCGGTCGGCGAACAGTATCAGCTTTGCGATATACAGAAGAGTTTCGGAAGGTTTATGGTAAAGGATTACGTTAAAAAGGAGGAGACGACGCATTCCGTTTAAACGGAAAGATATCATTAACTGACAACTCAAAATACCGGGCTGTCTTACAGGCCATACTAAGAGATGGCTCTGCCGGATAATCCTGATATGGATAAGGTGGAAGCCTTTGTGGAACGTATCAACAGATATGCCGTTACGGGGGAATTAATGTGAGGGATATAATAGCTGAGATAAATGAGAAACTTGATGGAATAGAAAGAAAAGAGGGCGTACGCATCCTGCATGCGGTTGAATCCGGAAGCAGAGCCTGGGGATATGCTTCGCCGGACAGCGACTATGATGTACGCTTTATATATGTCAGGCCGAAGGCAATGAATTTGTATCCGTTAAGCTGACGCCGGAAGAATTGGAGAAAGCATCGGATGCAGTTGGCTGGTGCGATGTGTGTAAAGGATGGGAAAGCGAGAATTTCTTGAAGACAGTGAACGGGCAGGAGTGACTTGATGCCTGAAAGCCCGCATTTATGGGCATGACACGAATCGTATCACGGATGTGACGATACGCTTCTTTTCTTCTTCATAGTTCTTTGTTACTTTCAGATTGCCGGCAGGCAATACGGCATGAAAGGACTGAGAGAACATGAAAGAAAAAAGAAAACTGCTGACAGGTGTCGGGCTGATCAGCGTATTTGCTCTGTGGACTGTTTTGATCCAGTGCGTTGATGTGCAGTCTGTGGGGCAGAACGGAACGAAGATCGGTTTTGCCGCTTTTAATGTATGGTTTCATCAGCTGACCGGGGTGCATATGAAACTTTATACGATCACGGACTGGCTGGGGCTTGTGCCCATTTTTATATGCCTGAGCTTTGGAACCCTGGGGTTTGTGCAGTTGGTAAAGAGACGGAGCCTCATCCGGGTTGATCCGGATCTCATCTTGCTGGGAGTATATTATGTGATCGTCATAGTATGCTACCTGGTTTTTGAGATGATCCCGATCAATTACAGGCCTGTACTGATAGAGGGAAGGCTGGAAGCATCCTATCCGTCCTCAACGACATTACTGGTACTCTCCGTGATGCCAACCCTGATATTTCAGGTGGACAGAAGAGCAGCGAATCCTCTGATCAAAAAAATGACTGCGGTGTTTGTGATCGCTTTTTCAGCATTTATGGTAATCGGCAGGCTGATCTCAGGGGTTCACTGGGCGACGGATATTATTGCTTCTTTATTATTATCTGCGGGGCTGTTTGGGCTGTATCAGTCAGTTGTTATGTATACGGACAGGATAAAGCAGCCCGATAGGGGAGAAGATGGAATTTAATGAAAAATTGCAGGAACTGAGGAAGGCCGGATCGTTGACACAGGAAGAGCTGGCCGAGGCGCTGTTTGTTTCGAGGACAGCTATATCAAAGTGGGAATCAGGACGTGGCTATCCAAGTCTTGATTCGCTGAAGGAGATATCGAGATTCTTTTCTGTTTCAATCGATGATCTGATCTGCTCGGAGGAAATCATTTCCGCAGCGGAAGATGAGAAGAACGAATGTATTGATAAATATATTTCGCTGATCTGCAGTGCTTTGGATATTCTGCCGGTATTGCTGTTATTTATGCCTGTTTTCGGAAACGGAACAGACAGGCCCTCTTCGGTATCTCTTTATGCGATCACGGGTATAAGCACATGGATAAAAACAATATTTGGATTCCTGATCGGAGTAACGGTTCTGAACGGTATCTGTGGTGTTATTATCAGCCATTTTGATAAGCCGGTCCGGAACCATCATCGGCTTGTTACGGGAATAGTGCTGTCCATCGCAGGAGCGGCGGTATTTATTCTGACGAGACAGCCGTATGCAGGCATTATCTATCTTACCATTTTAGTCGTGAAGGGCCTGCTGATCGGAAAGGGAAGGAATTTACCATGATCGAAAACGGACGTATCAGAATATATCCTGCTAAGCAGGAACAGATGGAAAGCTTCATCTTAGCAGAAAAGGATGGTGAATTAAAGAAAGCATACTGTGAGATGCTGGAAGGCTGCCTTGCGCATCCGGATCAGTGGGACTGGTATGCGATGTGGATGATCGAAAAGATAGACGGAACCCATATTGGAGATCTGTGTTTTAAGGGAATTAAGGAAAACGAGAACCCGGAGATCGGATATGGCATTCTGGATGAGTTTCAGGGCCAGGGTTACGCTACAGAGGCTGTGAAGCTTGCGCTAAAGTGGGCATTTGGGCATCCCGAGGTGGTCGCCGTAGAAGCGGAATCGGATCCTGACAATGCGGCGTCTCAAAGAGTTTTGATGAAGTGCGGTTTTCTTGCAACCGGAGAAATCGGGGAGGAAGGACCGCGGTTTATAATGTATAAGGAAAACAATATACAATGAATCAAAAGTAAATGAAAAAAGCTATTGACTCTCACGTTCCGTCATAGACTACGATGGGTTCATCAAGAGACAGGAGGACTATCATAGTGAAAACAGTAAAGGAAGTATCCAGGCTTACGGGTATCTCGGTGCGCACGCTTCATTATTA
>JAIKXO010000272.1 GCA_024684065.1 Lachnospiraceae bacterium | reverse complement strand
ACAGCCGGCATTACCCGCTGTACTAGAAAAACATTCCTAATGCTCATCAGCCATACATTTGCATGCTCTGAAAGCCGTCAGTTATCACCTTCAAGATGTATCCGGGCTTTACAGGAATAAAAAAGCATAGATGATCAGTATATTTTATTCTAGAAATAATACACCGGCATCGGGTCACCGATCCCGAATCTCTCATTGGGCTCTGCCGCCCTTTCCAACATCCCGCTGCTCTTCTGATAAACTACTTTCTCAACAACCTCTTCATCGGGAGCGACAATAACATTCTCACTGACAACTGCCTTTGACCCTTTTTCAGAAGCCGCCGGCTTCTTCCCTGCAGCCTTGGCCGCCCTTTCCATGCTTCCCTTACCTACTGCCATTCTCAATTACCTCCTCTGCAAGCTTTTCATATTCCAATGCACTTCTTGTATTCTTTTTGTATAACGATACCGGTCTGGATGCGTCCTGAGCCCATTCTATAGCAGAATCCACATGGATAAAAGAATCAAACACCCTGATAGACTCATAATTTTTCAGGATATCCTTAGCCTGCTTATAATAATTCTTCCGTTCATCGACCTTGGTTATCAGGACTCCCATTATCTCAGTATCAGTCACATCCTTTAATCCGTTCAGAAAATCAAACATGTTCGCAAGTCCGAAGAACCCCCAGGGAGAAGCCTCTATCGGGAGTATGGCATAGTCTGACGCACAAAGAATGTTTATTACCCATATTCCGAGGGTAGGCGGAGCATCTATGAGGATATAGTCATATTCTCCCGATTCCTTAACCTTCTGAAGGCATTTTTTCAGTACGAACTCTCTCTGCATCATAGTAAAGAGATCGTAATCTACCTGGCTCATAAGCGTGGTCGAGGGAACCAGATCGATACCTTCATACGGTGTTCCGACTATGTATCCGGACAGATCCTTCTTCCCCCTGAGCGCTTCATAAAGCGTATTTCCGCCTTCGGCCATCTCAAGGACCCTGTCTTCGTCAAAAAACGACAAAGAAAGATTCAGCTGCATATCTCCGTCTATAAGCAGCACCCTTTTCCCGGCTTTTAAAAGCTCATACCCCAGGTTCGCGCAGGAGGTAGATTTTCCGCTCCCGCCTTTATTATTTGTAAAGCATATGGTGATCGTTCCTGCCCCGGTCTTTTTCTTTGCCATAGTCCTCTTTCCTGAAAACAGAATTATTAATCTGCCGGGTCATGCCCCGGCAGTGTTAAGCTAGTATATTGATCTTGAAACCTGATAAACAGTATCTGTAAACCGGTGACGGCTAAGAAGTCTCTTTATA
This sequence comes from Lachnospiraceae bacterium, assembly GCA_024684065.1. The sequence continues at coordinate 6,191 of JAIKXO010000272.1, read as the reverse complement.
TTAAGAAAAAGCACTTAGCATTATCCTGAAACACAACCGTTTTATTATTAACCCGTTTTATATATCTATTTATAAATCTTAACTTCGAAGGATCTCCCCACGCACTCCCTTGCCTCTGCAAGATCCTTAAATTCCCCGCTTGCAAGCATCTGCGCAAGTACATTGCCTATAGCCGTTGCCTCCGAAGGCCCCGCATGAACAGGAACCCCTGTGTATTTTGCAGTAAGCTCATTCAGGTATCCCGCATTTGATCCGCCGCCGATTATATGTATCTTGTCATACTTTTCACCGGTAAGCTTCTCTATTTCCTTAAGCTTGTCCCCATAGCACCTGGCAAGGCTGTTGTATACAACCGCGGCTAACTCTGAAAGGGTCTCAGGTACCTGCTGTGAGGATTTTCTGCAATAATCCTGTATCGCTTCCACCATATCCTCAGGAGAAAGGAAGCACTCATCCTGGCAGTCAACAATGGATGCTATCTTTTCCCCGGAGGCTTCCTCGCAGATTTCGGCATAGGACCTGTCTGGAGCAAGCTTCCCTCTCACGGACTGTATCATCCAAAGTCCCATGATATTGGCAAGATAGGTTATCTTCCCGTCATACCCGCCCTCATTGGTAAAATTAGCCTCCATGCTTGCTTTGGAGCAATCGGCCTGAGACCTTTCGACTCCCATAAGCGACCAGGTGCCGGAACTGATATAGCAGCAACGATCCTCATTCGTGGGAACAGCCATTACAGCTGAAGCCGTATCATGCGTGGGAGGAAGCACAACCTCGCAGTCATAGCCCACAAGCTCCCGCACCTCTTCCGTAAGCCTCCCGACTTTTGTTCCGGGCATCTTCACCTGTTGAAACATTTTTCTGTTAAATCCCAGCATATCTATGAGTTCATAGTCCCAATCCCTGGTCTCAGGGTCGATAAGCTGGCCCGTGGTCGCCTCTGAATACTCCTGAACCTTTTTGCCGCAAAGCCTGAAATGAAAATAATCCGGAAGCATGAGCATCGCCTCCGCTTTGTCCATATATTCCGGAGTCTGCTTCCTTACAGACATGAGCTGATAAATCGTATTATATATCGCCTTCTGGATCCCTGTCCTTCTGTAAAGATCCTCCTCGCTTATGATCTTATATACCTCTTTATCCATCCCGTCCGTACGGTGGTCCCTGTATCCTACGGCTTTTCCCAGAAGCCTGTCATCTTTATCAAGAAGTACAAAATCAACCCCCCAGGTATCCACCCCTACGCTTTGGGGGATCTTCCCGATGTCCTTACATTTCCTCATTCCGGTTATTATTTCCCTGAAAAGGCGCTCCAGATCCCAGACAAGAGTCCCATCATCATTATCCATACCGTTATTGAAACGATATATCTCTTCGATCTCTATCCTTCCGTCCTCTAGGCTTCCCAAAATATGCCTTCCGCTGGAAGCTCCTATATCTATTGCCAGAAAGTACTTTGCCATGTATCCCTCCTCTAGAAAATACCTAAGATCTTCTCGTTAAAACCGTCATGTATAGTCTGATAATCAGCATATCTGATCTTATCGTTCTTTAATTCATTCCTGAGCTCTGCCTGCAGCGCATCCGCGACAGTCTCACAGTATTCGCTCCCTGTTAACAGGATAGCGGGAAAAACATAATATATCATAAAAAAGGTAAGATTGACCTCGGAAGCTCCCGAGATCTTCCCCCTTTTCTTAAATTTCCTTCTCACGCCCTCCATAAAGACCCCGGCTATTTCTGAAGCCATGGCATCTTTATCGTCGCTTTTCTCCATGAGCTCCATCATTTCATCAAAATAATGGCCGTTAACCTCCCTGAAGCGCTTCATATTTTCTTCATATTTCTTCTTTTTCAACCATTTCATCATGGTCGACATGCCGTCAAAAACGGACTCGATATTATCAAGCATTTGTTCATTCACCATCCATACCGGGCCCTGAAACCGTTAATATGAATTTTCCCGATCTTTACTGAAAATCGGATCCTATCCTGTTAACGGTTCCACGGCTAAGCACAAGGCCCGATAAACTCAAGAATATATCTTTCTTTCGGATATTGTATCACAAATCACTCTACCACAACACCCTTTTGAAGCATTACATTTGCATAGAGCGCTGACTCTCCGGTTGCCACAATGGCATAACACTTCTGAGCTTCCTCATAGAACTTGAAACGCTCGATATGGCCGATGGCTTTCTCGCCTCTCTCATCATATTTCTTAACAATGTCCTTATAAGTATCCCAGATAGGAGTCTCAACATTATCTCCCGGCATTACCTCCATTAGATTAACGGGATGTTCTACATAGGAATCTAACGGGAACAGCTTTAAAATGGCATCTAAAAGCTCCGGAACCCCATGACCGTCTGCCCTTATCACGATCCCTCCGGCTCCCATGGATTCCGAAGGAAAGTTACCGTCGCTTATCACTATCCTGTCGCCATGCCCCATTTCATTAAGCACCATCAAAAGCTCCGGTGAAAGAATTTTAGGAATACCCTTTAACATTTTTTATTCCTCCTTACAAAGTTTTTTGAATCGTGAAAACAAATCCGTCCCAAAGCTTTCAAATCAAAAGCTCAGGGACCGAAAGCATCTGCTGTTCAGATATCTGTTATTGAGATGTTTCCGGCTGTAAGGGAAATTCATAAGAATTTCCACTTCTTTCAGTCTTTTTAAAAGGGACAGGGAAAATTCCCTGTCCCTTTGGTCTAGGTATTAAATGCTTGTGTTTTCCTGCGGAAAACACTATGGCGCTTACCGAGTATTCTCTTCGAGAACACTCGGTTATGCTTGAATTTTTCTTCGAAAAATTCTGCGCTTACCTCGCTTTCTCTGAAGAGAAAGCTCGGTTTGTAACGATTTTTCTTTGAAAAATCGTTACTTAATCATAAAGGTTGGGAGCGATCGTATCGTCGTTCATGTTATCAGCATTGTACCAATAACCAGCTGTAGGGAAGTCCTCAACCTTGTCGCCGTTAGCAGCCATTGTAAGACCATAGAGTGTATAATAACCCATCATAAGAGGAGACTGTGTAACTGCACCATACATTGTGCCGTCCTCGATAGCTCCCTTGATGATAGAACCGGCGTCAAATCCGATACCGATAACGTCTCCGTTAGCGGGATCTGAGCCAAGGATTGAAAGGTTTGCATCTGCAGCAAGAACACCTTCTGCAGCTGTCTGGTTTGAACCAAAGATACCGATCGTATCTGACTTTGACATAATAGCCTGTGCAGCTGTGGAGCAAAGCTCAACAGTGGTCTGAGCGGGAACGGAAACCTCGATAACAACGTCCGTGTCACCTTCATCAGCACCTTCTGCAGCGTTTACATAGAACTCATTTCCTTCTACGGAAACAGTCTTGCCGTCAGCCTGGATAAGCTCGATTATCTTGTTGATAAAGCCAAGGCCTCTCTGCTGGATATTAAGAGCAGTAGCATCCTGGTTTACCTCACCGATACGAACCTGAGCATCAGCTGAAGCGATAACGTCCTTAAGAGCCTCATACATATTCTCGGCTGCAACTTCACCTGCCTGGCTGTTGTCTGTAGCGATCGTAGCTACGATTGAGCCTTCGGGAGCATCAGCAACACCTGTATCGAAAGCGATTACAGGGATACCCTTGTCTGCGCAGTCCTTTAAGGAATCAAGAACTGAGGTGGTATCGCAAGCTGCAAGAGCGATTCCGGGAGGGTTGGAGTTGATATCGGAATTAAGCATGTTAACCTGATCTGCGATATCTGACTCTGAGTTCGGGCCATGAGCGTTATAGGTAACGCCAAGCTCTGCTGCAGCCATATCCATACCCGTAAGGGCTGCCTGCCAGTAGGTTGACTGGAATGACTTAACGTCAACAGGGAAATCATAAGCTTCGTTTGCAACTACACCGTCAAACTGTGTGCCGCTTGTGAACTCGCCTGATCCGCCTGCTGCCGGAGCCGGAGCCTCTGCCTCTGCTTCTTCTGCCGGAGCCTCTGCCTCGGGCTCAGCTGCTTCAGTCTCTTCTGCTGCGGGCTCAGCCGCAGGAGCTGCCGGTGCCGCACCTGCACAGCCTGAAAGCAGAGCTGCTACTAACGTTGCGCTAAGTAACGTTGCAAGTAATTTCTTTTTCATACTTTTCTCTCCTTCTTTCTTTTTGTGAAAAAATTATTTTCTATATGAAGCACATTCGTGCGACATACCTAAGTTAAAATTTTTCGAAGAAAAATTTTAACATACTTTGATTTCGCGAAGCGAATTCAAAGTTTCCTTATTATTTCTTTTCGAAGAAAATTTACACACACTGTATAACTGTTACTGCTCCTTCGCGATCCTTCTCCTCTTGATAACATCGATGATAACCGCGCCGATAAGAACCGCACCCGTGATTATCTGCTGCCAGTTAGCCTGAAGGCCCACATAGGGAAGCCCTGTTTTAAGAAGAACAATAACGAATACGCCTGCAAGTGTTCCGAGCACTGAGCCGTAACCGCCCGTAGCGGAAACACCGCCAACGAAAACGCCGCCTATCGCATCAAGCTCAAGTCCCGCTCCGGTTCCCGGCTGTACCGTGGGAACAACCGCAGCATACGCTATAGCCGCCAGCCCCGCGAACATACCGCAGACGACATAGTCCATAACATGGTAGAATTTGACATTAACACCGGAAAGAGTGATGGCTTCCTTGTTACTTCCGATAGCTATCGTATATCTCCCGAACTTTGTGTGGTTAAGTACATACTCCATGATCAGTACAAGCACCACTACAAGCACAAATCCTATGGGTATCTTAGTCGCCTGCCGCCCGCTTCCGAAGGTCAGCTTGAATATTGAATGGAACCAGCCACCGGGCTGCTTGTTAGTCGGCCAGGGCGTGGCCATGATCATTGAACTGATCCCTCGTGTGATCATGCAGGTGCACAGTGTCGCCAGAAATGGCGGTAAACCCATAACCCCGATCAGGATACCGTTTGCCAGTCCGACTATGCATCCGAGCAGGATACATATGAGCATTGCGACCACGACCGGAATATTATGATCCCTTATAAGCCTTCCTGCTATAAGAGCATAGCAGACCATTCCGGTTCCTATGGAAAGGTCGACGCCTGCAGTGATCAGCGGGAAGGTAACCCCGATCGCCATCAGAACATCATAGTATGAGAAGTCAAGCATCGATAGTATCGAGGAATACTGCCTGAATTCCTTACTGAAGATCATATAGATGACTACCAGCGCTATGATAACCAAAAGAACGATAAATCTCTGATCCGATAAAATTGATTTTTTCTTTGTCATATTATCCCCCTTATGCGATATCACGCGTTGCCTTATCCATGATTTTCTCCTGAGTCGCCTCAGAGATATCAAGTTCTCCGGTCTTCTTTCCTTCGCACATCACGACTATCCTGTCGCTCATACGAAGGATCTCTGTCATTTCCGAAGATATCATGATAATGGACTTGCCTTCAGAGGCAAGGCGGTTCATAAGCTTATATATCTCATTCTTGGCACCGACGTCTATTCCTCTTGTAGGCTCGTCAAAAATAAGGATGTCACAGTTTCTTACAAGCCATTTGGCGATAACGACCTTCTGCTGGTTGCCTCCCGACAGGTTTACCACCAGCGTATCGGCGCTCGGGGTCTTCGTGGAAAGCTCCTGGATGTAGCGTTCTGTGATCTTTTTCTCTTCAGCCTTGTTTATGAACGCGCCGCTCATATAGTTCTCAAGGGAAGCCATGGTGGAATTTTCAATAATAGACTTCTGAACGACTATACCGTATCTCTTTCTGTCTTCCGAAAGATACCCGATACCGTTCTTAACGGCGTCCTCAGGGGAATTGATAATCACCTTTTTACCGTTTATATATATATCCCCGCTTGTTTTGGGATCTGCTCCGAAAAGCGCCCTTGCAGTCTCGGTACGTCCCGCACCCATAAGACCGGAGAAGCCGAGTATTTCTCCCTTTCTGAGCTCAAAGCTTACATCCTGGACCATCCTTCCTGCGTTAAGATGCTCAACCTTTAAAACAACAGGCGCATCCTTGGGCACGTGGCTCTCTGTCTTGGGATCCTCGTAGATAACACGGCCTACCATCATGTTGATGATATCTTCCTTGGTACAGTCCTTCGTGATAAGCGTTCCGACATAGCCTCCGTCCCTCATGACCGTGACCCTGTCGGTGATAACCTTGATCTCATCCATACG
>JAIKXO010000265.1 GCA_024684065.1 Lachnospiraceae bacterium | reverse complement strand
CGATCTGACCGAAGAATATCTGAGAAAAAGGGAAATTGAATATGTGAATTTCCATTATGAACTGGATGGAAAAGAGTATCCGGATGATCTCGGGCGCTCAATGCCATTTGCGGAATTCTACCGGAAGATGGCGGACGGCGCAATGACAAAGACCTCCCAGGTAAGCGCGGGGGAGTACGAAGCTTATTTCGAGCGCTATTTAAAGAAGGGCAGGGACATAATCCATCTGACATTGTCAAGCGGTATATCAGGCACGATCAATTCCGCGAATGTTGCGAAGGACATACTTCTTGAGAAATATCCGGACAGAAAGATATATGTCATAGATTCCCTCGCCGCAAGCGGAGGCTACGGGCTTCTGATGGATAAGATAGCTGACAGGAGAGACGAGGGAATGTCCATTGATGAGCTTGCGGTATGGACCGAGGAGCATAAGTTAGAGGTCCACCACTGGTTCTTTACCACGGACCTTACCTTTTTCATCAGGGGCGGAAGGGTATCAAAGGTCTCCGGTTATTTCGGGAATCTGCTTAACATCTGTCCTCTGCTTAATGTTGACTATCAGGGAAAGCTTATCCCGAGATACAAGATACGGACCAAGAAAAAGGTTATCGCGGAAACCCTTGAGCGCATGAAGGAATATGCGGAGGACGGGCTTAATTACAGCGGGAAGGTGTTTATAAACGACTCGGCCTGCAGGCGCGATTCGGACGAGCTGGCGGAGCTTATAAGAAAGAATTTTCCGTATATCGACGGGGATATTTCCCAGAATTCCATAGGAACAACTATAGGAGCCCATACAGGTCCGGGAACGGTAGCCCTGTTCTTCTGGGGTAAAAAGAGGATAGATTAGATTATGAAAACAGCTGTGATGACTGATACCAACAGCGGTATCCAAAAGGAAGAGGCCGAATCCTTAGGGATATTCTGCATTTCGATGCCTGTACTCATCGATGGTGAAAGCTATTGCGAGAATGAAAATCTGACTCCCGAGGAATATTTGAAGGCGCTTACCTCAAAGAGAGAGGTGTCGACTTCACTGCCCTCTCCGCTTGAGCTTACCGACGAATGGGACAGGATACTGTCTCTCGGCTATGATGAGATCGTGTACATACCTATGTCAAGCGGTCTTTCCAGCTCCTGCGGCTCGGCTCTCGGATTTGCAGACGAGGACGAATACGAGGGAAAGGTATTTGTGGTAGATAACAGGCGCATTTCCGTATCACAGAGGACTTCCGTGATGGATGCGAAATATATGGCCGACAAGGGCATGGGAGGCGCCGAGATCAGGGAATACCTTGAAAAGACGGCGGCGGATTGTATCATCTATCTAGCGGTGGATACGCTTGAGTATTTCCTTAAGACGGGCCGGGCAAGCTCGGCCGCCGCGGCGCTTGTCAGCAATGTCCTGAGCATAAAACCGATCCTTAAGACGACGGGAGACAAGTTCGAGCCTGTTACGATAGGCAGGAACCGGAAGAAATGCGATGAAAAGATGATAGATGCGGCGAAGCTTAATCTGTCCACGAGATTTAAGGATTTCGGACCGGATGAGATCACGATAGGAGTTGCGACAAGCTGCATCCACAGGAAGGATGCCGATGCCTGGTTTAAGCTGGTTAAGGATTCCTTTCCAGAATATAACGTTTTCTATGTGCCGCTTTCCTGCAGCATAACCACCCATACGGGGCCGGACGCCCGCGGAATAGGGATCATGAAGACGATAAAAAGAAATTAAAAAATTTATATTTTTTTTGAACCTTTTTTGAAATCCGATCAGTCTTAATATATGAATACGGATAAGTCAGGTTATCTTAAATTTTTATTAAGCTATTGTGTTTTGATATGCGATATGTGATAATTTAATCAGGAAGGTTTAATTATTATTACACATTAGTTTGTAAATATTGATAGAGTTGCTTAAAGGACTGATAAGGAGGAAATAAATATGAAGAAGAAAACTCTTGTGGCCGTGATAGCCGGGGTGGTGGTTTTACCGCTTACAATATGCGCTATCGTGATCGGTGTCAATGCTAAAAAGAACGGGACGATCGATGCGGGATCCGCATTCCGTGCGAGCGCAGATATAGCGGCGGATGAGGTACATTATTTCGATCAGGAGGCGATCGCTCTTGCTGATTCCTCCGGAGATACGGCTTCTTTAAGAAGCGAAGCTCTGAGAGCTTATAATCTTGTAAACGAAGAGAGAGAGCGTGCCGGCCTCGGAACTCTCGTCTGGGATTCAAACCTGGAGGCAACCTCGGATGTACGTGCTAGGGAATGCGAGCAGTCCTTCTCCCATACACGTCCTGACGGAAGTCCCTGGTACACGGTTAACAGTGACATAATGGGTGGTGAGAACCTTGCTTATGGTTACGGCGATGCCGCTTCGGTTCTGGATGGATGGATGAACAGCCCGACACACAGAGAGAACATCCTTTATCCTACCTTCACAAAGATCTCGATTTCCGTATATGTAGCGGATGACGGAACATACTACTGGGCTCAGGAGTTCGGATACTAAGAGTTATTCTTAACAGACAGATACTGACGGGTGCTTGAATGAGCACCCGTTTTTTTTATATTGCAGGGCCGGTGAAAGGAGTATGTCAGCAGAGCTGACCGCCGGCCCGCAGGCGAGCAGGGTAGGGTACGGTACGATTTCATATTCCCTGCCCGGTTGGAATATATGCCTTGTAAAAAACGGATTAAGATGATATAAATCTATAAAGAGAAGCCGTGAAGGAGTTCTGCCTTTGGTCTGTCAGGAGCTAAA
>JAIKXO010000257.1 GCA_024684065.1 Lachnospiraceae bacterium | reverse complement strand
TCCGGTCTCCTCGATCTCGATACCCATGATGGCATCCATCTTGGAAAGATCCTCGACATCCGCGCCTCTGGTAAGCTGTCTCGCCAGAATATCACAGACCTCATAAAGCTTTGTGGATTTTCCGCTCTGACCCGAGATAATAAGGGGGGTCCTTGCTTCGTCTATGAGAACGGAGTCCACCTCATCGATGATCGCATACGCAAGCTCTCTGAGAACCAGCCGTTCCTTATAAATAACCATGTTATCTCTAAGGTAATCAAAACCCAGTTCATTGTTTGTAACATAGGTTATATCACAGTTATAGGCTTCCCTTCGTTCATCCGCAGTCATCGGATTAAGCACCGCTCCGACGGTAAGCCCAAGCCCTTCGTGTACCGGCCGCATCCAGTTGGCGTCACGGTCTGCAAGATAATCATTAACGGTTACAATATGAACCCCTCTTCCGGTCAGTGCGTTAAGGTAGGCAGGCAGTGTGGAAACAAGGGTCTTTCCTTCACCGGTCTTCATTTCGGCGATACGGCCCTGGTGGAGGATTATCCCGCCGATTATCTGCACCCTGTAGTGCTCCATCCCGATATTACGCCTTGCTGATTCCCTGACCGCCGCGTAAGCCTCCGGAAGTATGTCGTCAAGCGTTTCACCGCCTGCAAGCCTTTCTTTAAACTGTCTTGTCTTATCCCTGAGCTCCTCATTCGAGAGCGCCATCATCCCGTCCCGAAGGGACTCTACCTTATCTACCAAAGGCATTATCAGCTTAAGTTCACGCTCACTATGGGTTCCGAAAAGCTTGTCAATTATTTTCATTTATAATCCTCTACATGTTCTATCAGAGTGGTTTTGGGTACACAAACAACGCAGTCAAAAAAACCGCAAAACACATTTTAACATGCTTTTTTACAAGTTTCAACGGATTACTGTATTTTTGGTCCGGATTATGATATCTTATTATTATGATCAAACGATCAGAAGCCATCTTCCACCGAAAGAACAATCCGATGGATCACTTTTGACATCTGAATCATTTAATCAGGAACCTTAAAGCCGGGTTCCCTGAAAAATCTTATCGATAACCTGAAACGAGGGAAAAAATGCCTGCGGAAAAAAAATACGGTAAATCCTTTGGAAAACTTAACTCTTTTAAAACTAATTTCTTTGATGATAACGACGGTATGCTTAAGATGGCGGACGGCATGGCTGAGATCCTTTCGGACCAGCCGAAGCGTACAGTCTGCAAGATATGTAATGCCCCCGTTTCGCCGGGGCTTACGGTAAAGAGCCACGGGCTTAACTATATCCGGTGTGACGTGTGCGGGCACTTAAACAGTGAATTTGAGGACACGGATGATTTTGCCGGAAAGGTCTATGTCGAGGATGACTACTCTAAAAATTACAGTGAATCTGACAGGGATCAATACGAAAGCAGAAGAGATCTCATCTATATTCCCAAGGCGGAGTTTTTGAGGGATTCTTTAAATAAGGACGGACTTGACGCTTCGGACATGGAGGTTCTCGATATCGGAGCAGGCTGCGGTTATTTTGTTTCAGCCCTTAAAGTTCTGGGTATTAAGAGCTTTGGAATCGAAGTTTCTGAAAATGAGGTACGGTACGGAAACGAAGCGAACGGGGATAAAATACTCACCCATATCGGACTGACCGATTCCGTGGGTTATCTGAGAGAGTCGAAAGCAAATGTAGTATCCGCGATCGGCGTTTTGGAGCACCTTGTGCACCTTCATGAAAACCTTGAAGCAATAAAGGACAACTTAAACATCCGGTATTTATACGCGTCAGTTCCGATGTTTTCATTCTCCTGTGCTTTTGAGGCAAGCCATCAGGACTGCTATAACAGACACATGGGAGGCACGCATACTCATCTGTTCACAAATGAGTCTATAAAGTTCATGGCTGACAGCATAGGCTTTGAAACGGCTTATGAATGGCGCTTCGGTTCAGATATCAATGATCTCTACCGCTTTATCATGGTTGAGCTCGCAAAAACCGATAACAGATCATTTGCGTCCCTGTTTTCCGAAAAATTCACTCCTCTTATGGATGAACTCCAGCTTGTACTTGATAAAAGCGAGTTTTCCTCTGAACTCCATTTCATCCTGCGGAGAAAATAAGATTAATCGTATTAAGACAGCACCGATCTGCTGCCCGGGCCGGGGCTGTAAGGTAATGATCCGTCCTGAAAATCAGACCGGATTGGGGCAAAATAAGGTTTACATCCAAACACATGGCCTGCTGCCAGGGTCGGTACTGTATATAAAGAGCCGGGACTGTCGATATGACGCCCCGGCTCTTTTTAATCTGATAATTTTATTTAAGGAAAAACCGATTAAATCAGTCTTTTATTACCAAATGCCGGATAAGTCCGGGCTATTTACAGACCGGATCATTTCCGTATCAGACGATTATCTCCGGGATCATATGCTTTCCGAGTCGTTCACCCACAAACTTCTGCAATGCTTCCTTATCGATCTCAGCGGAAGACGTAAGCTTTGCCTTCACATGGAAGAGGTTATTCTCACCGTATTCCAGAGAAGCCTCGGCATCCTCTATGCCGGGATAGGTCTTTATCAGACGCTCCAGTTCAAACAGATTGATGAAGGATCTTCCGGCCAGAGTCTCTCTCATGACGGTACGGCCTGCCTGATACAAAGCCTCTACCTTCTTATCCGGAGTGATCCTTGCATATATCCCCGTATCATAGAGGGTTCCCGGGGTATAGAGGCTCTCGATCGTCTCGGTGCAGCCGTTTACGGGCTGATCCAGCAGATAGAGTCTGCCCCATGCTCCGTACGGCTTCTTGATACCATATTCGTCAAGTATATACGGCTTTACCGTCATTCCCGGTGTCACATCCGGTATAACCTCATATCCTATGGATGCATTCAGCTTCTCGGCAGATATGCTCAGATGCACGGGATAGAGCTTCGCCGCGAGATGATCCTTCAGCTTTCTGACAGAGGTCTCATCCTCCATCGCTATTATTATATTCTCCATCGCGGCAATGAATACCTCCAGCATATCACGGTCAAACCGGTTCTCCCAGTATCTCAGCTCGTATGTGTAGCCCTTGTTTGTCGCATATATCATAAGGTGGAAGGGCAGTGAATCCAGCTGGATCTTGATACCCTCGGCAGGCTCTCCGCCGATCTGGGGTATATCCAGAAGATCACCCTGATACTGTATAAACATCTCATCTGCATGCTGGCTGGACATATGCGTTTCCATGGTATGCAGTATCTGATCCGCATTTCGTCTCAGAAGGTGCTCTACAGTCTCATGAGGGATGCGCTTATATCTGAATACATAGGTTGCGAAAAACGATCCTGCCAGACGGACCCATCTTCCGTCGGTCCTTCCGTTGTGTATGCTTGTGATGACGACGTCATCGGAGGAAGCAAAAAGTCCGACGGTGTAGCTGAAGACTGTCAAAAACAGTGCATTCTCCGATATGCCGTATTTCGAGCAGAAGCCCTGTAAACTCTTCTGGTTGAGTCCCATGAAGCGCCCCTTGATCACGGCATTGTGGGCTGTAGCGAGATCGTAGCTGTCCATCTTGGCAAGGA
>JAIKXO010000239.1 GCA_024684065.1 Lachnospiraceae bacterium | reverse complement strand
GCAGCTGATAAAGAGGCGGAGCCTGCTAAGGGTTGATTCGGACATTCTTCTGTTGGGTGCATATTATGTGATCGTCATAGCATGTTACCTGGTTTTTGAAATGATCCCGATCAATTACAGGCCGATTCTGATAGAGGGAAGGCTGGAGGCATCCTATCCTTCTTCAACGACACTGTTGGTACTCGCCGTGATGCCAACCTTGATATTTCAGGTGTGCAGAAGAGTGGAGAATCCTCTGATCAAAAAAGTGACGGCGGTATTTGCAATCTCTTTTTCGGCATTTATGGTAATAGGCAGGCTGATATCAGGGGTGCACTGGGCGACGGATATAGTTGGCTCCGTATTATTAAGCACGGGGGTGTTTATGCTGTACCAGTCTGCTGTTTTGTATACGGATAAGGCAAAGAGAGCCGACAGGAGCAAAGATGGAATTTAATGAAAAACTACAGGAATTAAGAAAATCCAGATCAATGACTCAGGAAGAGTTGGCGGAGGCTCTGTTTGTTTCAAGGACTGCGATTTCAAAATGGGAACAGGGGCGCGGCTATCCAAGCCTTGATTCGCTTAAGGAAATATCGAGATTCTTTTCAGTGTCGATTGATGATTTGATCTGCTCGGAAGAGATCATATCTGCAGCAGCAGATGAGAAGAAAGGGTGCATAGATAAGTACATAGACCTGATCTGCAATACGCTGGATATCTTTATGGCATTACTGTTGTTTCTGCCTGTATTTGGAAAAGGAGCAGATAATCCGGCTTCGGTATCACTTTACGCGATCACAGGTTTAAGGACATGGATTAAAATGGTGTTTGCTGCCTTGATTGGCATAGCTGTTCTGAACGGTATCGTCGGTGTTATTATTATCAGCCATTTTGAAAAGCCGGTCTGGAATCATCATCGGATTGTGACAGGTATGGTGCTCTCCGTTGCATGTGTGACGGTATTTATCCTGACAAGGCAGCCTTATGCGGGCATCATCTGTCTGGCTATTCTGGTTGTTAAGGGTTTACTGATTGGAAAAGGGAAGAGTTTATTATGATCAAAAAGGAACGGATAAAGATATATCCTTCAAGCCAGGAACAAATGGAGATGGTTATTGCTTCGGAGACGGATGAAGAGCTTAAAAAGGCGTATAGAGAAATGCTGGAGGGCTGCCTTGCACATCCCGGAGAGTGGGACTGGTATGCGATGTGGATGATTGAGAAAATGGATGGAACACATATCGGGGATCTTTGCTTTAAGGGCATAGAGGCAGGCCTGCATCCGGAGATTGGATATGGCATTCTAGAAGAATACCGGGGCCAGGGTTTCGCGACTGAAGCAGTTAAGCTGGCGTTAAAATGGGCATTCCAGCATCCTGAGGTAAAAGCGATAGAAGCTGAAGCGGATCCTGATAATGCAGCATCGCAGAGGGTGCTTATGAAGTGTGGGTTCCAGCCAAATGGAGAAATTGGTGAGGAAGGCCACAGATACATATTACCACAGATACATATTATTTGAAGGGAATGAGATGAATACAAACAAATATATGATAAGATTAGAAAAGGAAGAGGATTACAGGGCTGTCGAGAACCTTGTAAGGGAATCATTCTGGAATGTTTACCGCCCGGGATGCAGCGAGCATTACGTCATTCACGTTCTCAGGGATGATCCGGCATTCGTGAAGGAACTGGATTTTGTTATGGAACAGGACGGACGGCTGATTGGTCAGAATATTTTTGTGAAAACGGTCATCGAGGCGGATGATGGGAGGACGGTTCCTGTTTTAACGATGGGGCCGATTGGCATCACGCCGGAGCTGAAGCGTAAAGGCTATGGAAAGGCTTTGCTGGATTATTCTTTGGAGAAAGCAGCAGAAATGGGCTTTGGGGCTGTTCTCTTTGAAGGTAGCATTGATTTCTATGGCAAAAGCGGTTTTACCTATGCCAGAGAGTTTGGTGTCCGGTATCATGACCTTCCGGAAGAGACGGATTCATCCTTTTTTCTCTGTAAGGAGCTGATTCCGGGATATCTGGATGATGTGACCGGGGTATATCAGACTCCACAAGGGTACTATGTGAAGGACGAGGATGGGGATGAGTTTGATAAAGAGTTTCCGCCTAAGGAAAAGCAGAAGCTGCCGGGACAGATATTTGGATA